>JAHDSP010000168.1 GCA_018432645.1 Bacteroidales bacterium
GTAAAAGCATCCATATCAAAAAAAATGGCCACCAGCAAGGCCAGCAAATGTATAAATGTAAAAATTGTGGTAAAAACTTCCGAGAGACTACTGGCACCTTCGTCTATTACCTACACAAAAAAGAATTAATGCTCGACTACATTCGCCTTATGCTTGAGGGCAAAACCCTACGTCAATGCTCTAAAGAACTTCGTATTTCTCTACCTACCAGTTTCGAATGGCGACATCGCATCCTGTCAGCTCTCAGAAGCTTCGAAAATAATGTAAATTTCTTTGGAATTATGGAAATAGATGAATTGCAATTGAAATATTCTGAGAAAGGTCGCAGATACAAAACTTTAGAAGAATATCTATTAGCTCAAGAACTAAAAACTCACAATGTAGCTGTACTATCTATGATAGACAGAAGTGGTAATATGCTCTGCAAATTAACAGGTCTAGATAATGTGAAACGTGATCAAATAGATAAAATCTTATTAGCTAGGATATCTAAAAATGCTGTTATTTGCTCGCCAGATAATGAAGAATTCAAGAATCTGAAGACACAGAGCATAAAAGATAAAACTATAATTACTAGAAGAACAAAAAAATATGGACAGCATGGATTAGCGATAGTAAAAGATAAGGAAAATGATTTTGCTTGGTGGATAAATTATAAATTTAGAGGAGTTGCTACGAAGTATTTGCAGAGCTATATAATGTGGTATGTGGTAAAGCACAAATATTTATTGAATAGAGTGATAGAAGATATAGGTAGGATGCTAAATTTAGCAGCGTCAGACTGGGAGGCGTGGTATGTATATATGAGGTTGAGATTAAAGCATAGGGAAAACTTAACATAAATGTAAATTCCCCCTCTCCCACCTCTTAATCCCATACCCTCCAATCTTCCATCATAATACCTTACATATGATAAATATCACAGCTTGAATATTCAATATCTTTTTATTATATTTTTGTAATTAAAAACAA
The DNA here is from genome assembly GCA_018432645.1 of Bacteroidales bacterium. Lineage (GTDB taxonomy): Bacteria > Bacteroidota > Bacteroidia > Bacteroidales > DTU049 > DTU049. The sequence continues at coordinate 973 of JAHDSP010000168.1, forward strand.
CAATATGAAAAGAATTGTAATTTTAGGTGGTGGTACTGCTGGTACAATAATGGCAAATAAATTAAGAGAAGCATTAGAAAGAAATGAATGGGAGATTACGCTGATAGACAAAGATAAAACTCATTATTATCAACCAGGTTTTTTATTTATACCTTTTGAAATTTATAAAAAACAAGATGTTATCAAACCCAAAATGGATTTCATACCAGCAGGTATAGATATGATATTTTCTGAGATTGATAGGATTGATGCCGAGAATAATCAAGTAATACTGCAAGACGATAAACACATAAAATATGATATTTTAATTATTGCTACTGGTACTGATATTAGACCAGAAGAAACTCCAGGTCTAAAAGATAAATTATGGTATAATAAAATTTTCGATTTTTATAGTTTAGATGGTGCATTGGCATTAAGAGATTTCCTGAGAGGATGGGATGGTGGTACTATGATCGTAAATATAGTAGATGTTCCTCATAAATGCCCCGTAGCTCCATTGGAATTTACTTTTTTAGCTGATGAATATTTTACTAAAAAGGGTATAAGAAATAAGGTTAATATTAAATATGTTACGCCACAAGCAGGTGCTTTTACTAAACCACGTGCTAATAAAATGCTAAGTGGTCTTTTAGAAGAAAAAAATATTGAAATTATCCCAGATTTTTATATAGATAGGGTAGATAATGATAAATCTAGTATTATTGCTTATGATGGTAGAGAAATTCCTTTTGATTTATTAACTGTGGTCCCACTAAACATGGGTAGTGATGCTATTGGTAGAAGTGGATTGGGTGATGACCTCAATTATATTCCTACTAATAAATATACTCTTCAGAGTGAAAAATTTGAAAATATTTTTGTAATTGGAGATGCTGCCAATTTACCTACTTCTAAAGCTGGTGCTGTAGCTCATTTCTCTTCAGATATTTTATTTGAAAATATTATGAGCTTCATTGAAGGGAGACCCTTACGTGCTAAATTTGATGGACATGCTAATTGCTATATAGAAACAGGCTATGGCAAAGGTTCTTTAATAGATTTTAATTATGAGACAGAGCCTCTACCAGGAACTTTCCCATTACCAGGTATAGGACCTTTTGGGTTATTAAAAAATACAAAAATGAATCATTATGGTAAAATTATGTTTCGCTGGATGTACTGGCACTTACTATTACCTGGCAAAGAGTTACCTATAGAACCTTTGATGACAATGGCTGGTAAATGTGAAAAATGTTAATTATTATGGAAGAACTTGCAATACAAAATCAAATAAATGAGCTTAATAATAAAGTAGATACTTTACTAGAATATATTATAGCTCAAAATAAAAAGAATCAAGCTATAGATGATTTCATTGATGATGCATACAAGGTAGGCATAGATCTTTTCAAAACTAGTGCTGTAGAGTTGGATAATAATGGTGTAGAAGTTGA
>JAHDSP010000235.1 GCA_018432645.1 Bacteroidales bacterium
TACAGTTGTTTCAATACCTTTTTCATTAAAATAACCTTCTTTAGAAACATAAATTTGATAAGTATTATTTTCAAAAATTTGAGTTTTATCAAACATATAATAACCTTTATCATCAGTAGTATCGATATAAATATTACCATCAGAACCTTCTACCCTAATAGCTGCACCAGATATTGGCAATTTTGTACTATCATCATATACTATACCACTGATCGAAAAATAAATAGGAGGTAATTTAAATGAATAAATGTCATCCATTGACGATAAGTTTCTATTACTGGAGAAAAATCCCATTTCTCTAGCTCCTTCAGTACGTAGAGTTGTAGGATCATCTACAAATATAATGTGGAAATCATCTTGAGAAGAATTTAAAGGATATCGTAGATTTTCAGGAGCTGTCCACTGTCCATCAATATATTCTGAACGATATAAATCTAATCCCCCCATACCTGGATGACCATCAGATGAGAAATATAAATATACTTTATTATTAACATATCTCAAAGTAGGGAATAGTTCATTGCCACTAGTATTAATTACAGAACCTAAATTAACTGGTTCGCCAAAATCTTGATTTTTCTTTGTCTTTGTAGCCATCCATAGGTCTCTTCCACCAAAACCACCCGGCATATTACTAGAAAATATTATCATCAATTCATCATCAGACAAAGCTGGATGACCAACTGTAACACTAGAATCTGTTGTGAAAGGTATTAATACGGGCTCAGACCAGGTACGACCACGTTTCATAGTGGTATAGATATTACAGCCCAAAATTTTCTTTTTTTCTACTTTACATTTGGTAAAATAAAAAGTGTTAAATTTACTATTGAAACAACCTACTCCCTCATTATGCTGAGTGTTTAAAACACCTTGATCATCAGCTGTTACTGGTGCTGACCAATTGCCTTTTTTATCTTTTTCAGCAATGAAAAAATCAGTAAATGGTAAGCCTGTCCCTTCATCTACTCCCTTGCCAGCAACACCTTCTCTATTTGAAGTAAATATTATAGATCTATATTTTTTATCTGCCCACACAGGAGCAAAATCTTGATTTTTGGAATTTAGTTTCCTCTCTCTAATGACCTCATGCAGAGTAGGATTATCCATCCAAGCTTTTGACAATTTACATGATTCTATTTTTATATCAACTAATGTATCATTAGGCACTAATTGCTTATATTGTTCAAAATTAACCAAAGCATCTTCATAATTTGTTAATGTCATATTTACTAAACCTGCATACCAAAAAACTTCTGGATCAGGATATTGTGCTCTAATAACACGAGTAAAATATGATAATGCTTTTCTAGCATCTCCCATATAATAATAGCATAAACCTACTCTATACAAGATCCTATTTTTTTCTAACTTATTCTCTACTTTGGGATACGCTTTTAAATATAACTGTGAAGCACTATAATACAACCCCACTTCATATTTTTCATCTGCTTCTAGTACTAAATTTTTTTGCCCAAAAGCAAACATCCCAGTA
>JAHDSP010000257.1 GCA_018432645.1 Bacteroidales bacterium
ATATATAAAATGCATGTTAGAAGGTAAAAGCCTCCGAGCTTGCGCTAGAGAAGTTGGCATTAGTTTACCAACTAGCTTTAAATGGAGGCATAAGATCCTATCTGCAATCCAAGGATTAGAGGGAGGAATTAATTTCTCTGGAATAACAGAAACTGACGAGCTATTAATGCAATATTCTGAAAAAGGTCGCAAATATAAAACTATAGAAGAAAAAGAACAAGCCATGAAAACTGTTCATCCCAATGTGGCTGTATTAGTGATGACAGATAGAGAAGGTAATTTGCTTCTCAAACATACTGGAGAAAATAGAGTCCAGAATAGTCAGATAAAAGCAGAGCTAAAGCGAAGAGTATCAGAGGACAATTTAATATGTTTTAAGCCGAACGAAGAGTTCCAGCAAGCAATAATAGAATCACCAAGCAAAAAGGTATTAATTAGACGTAAAACAAAAGGATTAGCAGTTTATAGTGTAAATATAGTAGAGAAAAAGATTACTAATTTTCTGATTTGGATGATGAGATTCAGAGGAGTAGCCACAAAGTACTTACAGAACTACCTTATGTGGTTTGTAGTGATGAATAAGTACTTGAAAGCCGATGTAGAATCAGATATTGGACGACTATTAAACTTGTCATCTCACGATAGATGGGCATGGGAGCGGTATTTTAGATTGATGAAGTTAAAATATTAAATATCATGTAAAGTTTAACAAAAAATTGTTCTATAATAGATTCCTTTTTCCCAATTCTTCTTATTTTTAATTCCTTTTTAACTATTCATTTGCCTTTGAATACCTCTCTATCCATATTTGCTTTGCTAGTCCATACAATTGCGTTGATAATTCATTTTTAGGCCCTAATTGGATATATTTCGGCATTTGGTTTTCTATTTCTTGTGATTTAATATTATTCCTCATAGAATAAATTTCCAAATACAAATCTTTTGTTAATTGCATAGTCTCATTTTTAGTTACTTCATAGCCTGTCAATGCTTGATTAATATAATCAATGATGTTTACAATGTTCTGTGAATTTGGATATATCACATATCCATAACCATCATCTGAAGAAAATGCAGCAAAAATGGCTAAATCAATTTTTTCTAATGCTCTTGCTAGATAATCTGCTCTATTATTATCAGTGATTCCGTTAATATATAATTTACTTACATTCCAAGCAGGCAGATTAATGTTTGATTGACTATATAGAAAATTAATAGATATTGAAACCATAATAATTGTAATATACTTTTTCATATAAATTATTTTTTACAAATTTAAATAATTTTTCAATATTTCATATTTTTTGTAATTGAAATAGTGGGTTAGATAATAAAATTTCAATAAATTTTTTAATAGAATATTTCCAAAATTAATTCTCGGCTCGGATTAAAACATCCTTTTGGAAATGATTTGTCAATTTTATGATATTGTAATGGCATTTCACGAATTATAATATATATTTATCTAAAAGTTCGAAATGAAAATTCCGTTTAAGAGCTAATTCTATAAAATACGGAAGCAATATATTTTTTTTATCAATAGCTTTTTGATTATCATGAAATATAAATATAGAGCCAGGTTGTAAATATTTTTCTAATAATTTTTTATCTTTGGCTAAACTTCCTTTTTTATCAAAATCATATACCATCATGGTCCATAGAATTATTCTATTATTTTTATACAAATATAGGTATTGTAGCGGAGAAATCTTACCATATGGAGGGCGAAAAATATTACTATTTGTCAATGATTTACCTTTATTAACATCTGAAATATATTTATTTTTGCTAGTTTTCCATCCATTTAAATGAGAAAAGGAATGATTCGCTATCTGATGTCCATCCGTAATAATTCTTTGAGTTAATTCTTGATCTTCAATTATGTTTTTCCCAATACAAAAAAATGTAGCTTTTACATTATAATATTTAAAAATTTCTAAAGTTTGTGATGTAGATATAGAGGTAGGAGCATCATCTATTGTCAAAAATATTATTTTTTCATTTGTTTTAATACGAGTTATCATTTTTTATGCAATTTAATGACAGCTATTTGAGATGAAAAACCAAAATGAAAGTTAGCTCCTACATGTCCTAATCCAGTATTTATTATTAAATTATTATTATTCTCATTAGTATATAAACCGCCAGTTTTACCATTAATACTAGCCGGAGAAAGTCTTAATTGTTTATTAATAAAAAATCCCAATTGTCCACCATGAGTATGTCCTGATAGTGTAAGGGGAAATTCATCAAATAAGCCTTCAGACCAATAAAATGGGTCATGAACTAAAATTATAGAAAACAAATTTTTGGGAGCTATATTTAAAACATCTTGAATATTTCCAAAAACAGTGAATGGAGGTTTACCATAATTATTGAGACCTACAAAAGCTATCGAGTCTATATTTTTTTGAACATAATAAATACTGTCTCTCAATACCGTAAAACCACATTGCTCTAATATCATAGTTATAGAATCAGAAAGAGCAATTTTAGGTTCTAATGGTTTATTTCCCCAGTAATGGATAAATTTATGAAAGTCGTGATAATCGTGATTACCCAGTATTGCGAGCTTAATAGGTGCATGCATATTCTTCAATTGCTTTATATATTCTGGTTTTATTTCTCCCATACTCGAGTTTACTAAATCTCCTGTGAATATTATTATATCTGGCTGTAGTTTATTAATCTTTTCAGTAGTTCGTTTTAATTTATGTTCATTAATGAAAGAGCCAAGATGTAAATCTGAAATTTGTGCAATAGTGTAGCCATTAAAACTCTCTGGTAAATTATCATAATATAGATCATAGTTTTTAAGGACAACTCTATTAGAATAAAACAAATTACCTATTACTACTATTAATAATATTATAAATGCAAAACGAAAAGCAAATTTCTGTATTTTTAATCTATTCTCTCTTTTAAAAAACCAACCAATAAGATGAATGATAGCATAAAACAATGAAAATATTATAATATATATAAAAAACGTACCTATTATTGCAGAAAATCCAGAATTAACTTTAGTAAATATTGAAATTAAAATTGAAATTATAATAATAGATAAAAGTATCAGCCATATATAATACCAATTTTTTTTCTTGATTTGTGGAGGATGAAAATAAAATGTATAGCACATTAATAAAAAAGAAAGTAGTAATGAAAATACAATATATATACGCCAATACATAGAAGTAAATTTTTGCAAAAATATTGAATTTTTTTTAACAGATATTACATTAAAAAGTACAAAAACAAAATAATAAAATAAAAAATAAAAAAAATGGTTATTTATATTTAATAAAAATAAACTGATCTTTATATAATTGGTAACGTTTATTTTTATATTCTACTGCTACTCTATCACCATCTTTTAATGTTTTACCTTTTATGAGAATAGTATTTTGAGTTATTTCTATGTTAAACCAATTATGTCTATGGCAAAAATTAAAAGATAATTTTTTCCAATGTTTAGGTAAGGCAGGGTCAATACGAAAGCGATTTTTGAAAAGATTAATACCTGCAAAACTTTTGAATATAATATCTAATGTGCCACCCATCAGTCCAGCATGTATTCCTTCTCTAGTTGTACCACCTTGTAAATCATAGATATCACTTTTGAGAGCTGTTAAAAACCAATTCCACATATCATCATAGCTATCTTTCAGATATATAAGTATGGCAGAATGTACTACAAAGCTCAGAGTAGAACCATGTGAGGTTCTCTGAATATAATAATTATAGTTTTTTCTCATAAACTCAAGCTCATCACCAATATGATAACCCATAAGCTTTAAAATATGTTTAAGCTGTCCAGGAGATAAAAAGTAATAAATCATCAACACATCTGCTTGTTTAGAAAGTTTATAGTTGTCTGGGCTATCGCCTTCGGCTTTAAGAATACGATCCATTCTACCTATATTACCATATTTATCTTTATAATGTTGCCAATTTAGTTCTTTTAGATTCATATAGCCAGCAAATTGAGAAATTATACCTTCATCTGTTATCTCAACATATAATTTACTAACTATCTCTTTCCATAGTGCTATTTCTTCTTCTTTAAAACCTATTTTTCTTTTTAATCTGTCTTTTTCTTTTTTGGGTAAATATTCATAAGTTTCGATAGTTTTGTGCATTATCCATGCTGTCATTATATTAGTATAAGCATTATCATCGATGCCACCCTTTTCGGCATTAGGATAT
>JAHDSP010000061.1 GCA_018432645.1 Bacteroidales bacterium
CCATTCAAAACTTGTTTTCAAACAAATGCCAACCTCATCAGCACAAGCTCGCAGACTTTTACCCTCGAGCATACATCTCATGTAATCGAGCATTAATGGATATTTTCTCATGCGATAAACAAAGGTGCGAGCAGTCTCACGGAATTGATAGCCGCAGGTTTTGCATTTATAAACTTGTCTGCCATTTCTTTTGCCTGCTTTTATGACATTCTCGCTTCTGCAGTCGGGACAGATGGCTGCGGTAGATTGAATTTTTACTTTTTGATAATCTACAGCTGTAGCATTGTTATTAACGAGGTATTCATATAGCTCATCTAGGAAATCACGCTTGTGATCCTTTGGCAGAGCTAAGTATTCATCGATGTTTTCAAGTAGCTCCTTCATAATTATAAAATTTTCAACAAAATTAATAAATTTTATTGAATTGATAAAATATTTAAAGTATAACATAATAATGTTATTTACATCCCTCTCTCATCTCCCTTTTAACCTTTAAAATACAAATTACCTGTGTTTATCAATAAACTATTTCCAACTTATAATCCTTCATCCTACCTATCTTGGCAGCTTTATTAGCTTTCGCATTACCTATACTCTCAAAATTACAATTACAGACTGTCCCTATATAATCTAAATTTGTTATACAATTTTTGTAGTTAGCACCATATTCACTTATTAACTCATTTAAAAAATTTATGGTTTCAAAAGCATAGAAAGCATATAAAGATGGAAAAGTATTGTATGTTTTTATAAATTCATTAATAAATTGATTTATTTCAATATTACTTTTGTCAATATAGCAATTATTAAACATTATATATGGAGATATTTTATTTAAAAAATAAAAATCCAAATTATCAAAATATAGCCATGAAGATGGACAGAAAAATGCTAGAAAATCCAAATTTTTAATTGATGTTCCTAAATGTCTAACTATATTACCAGCTGTAGGTTCATCAATTGTTAAAGCTATTACTACTGCCTGGCCCGTTATTTTTGTGGGTAGTGATGAAATAGTATTAGAAAAGATTACATTTTCGAAACCATATTTATCTATTAAAATATTTTTTAAATATTTGGCATTATACCTCTCTGTAGAATCTGATGTGTGATAAATATATATAGGTATTTCTGTGTTTATATTTTTATAAATATATTCTGCTACTTTGTTTAATTCTTCAGTGATATTTGATAAAAATTGCACTTCTGGTAGCATTGTATCTACATTTAATTTTTGTAAATAATGTATCCAAAGATATTTTTCAGAAATTAATGATAATGTAAAAGGTAAAAAGTCTTCATCTAATGGACCTAGTACTATATCTACGTCTTGCCAATTAATTTTTTCAACATTTTTGTCAAATTCTTTTTTATTTTTCCCTTGTGGAATTGGTATTATATTAAAAGAAGTTACATAATCATTTTGCATGTTTTCTAGCAATAATAATGCTTCATAAAATTGAATATAATCAAATCCACTAATGTAATTGACTGCAATATTAGAATTTGATGTCAGCATATCAGGAGTAACCTCGTCTAAAGCTGGTACAAAAGCAGCAATGGTAACATCTAATGGCATGCGCCCTTTTTTGCATTTATCTATTGTAGTATTTTCCTTTGGTTGTTTTATAATCAACTGTTGTCCAGTTCTTACGAAATATGATGGTAGCTGATTCCATTTAACTATGCTATCTACAGAGGTATTAAATTTTTTTGCGATGAAATATAAAGTTTCTCCTTCTTTAACTTCATAATTAATAATATTTTTTGAGCTATCAATTTTATTATCTTGTATTTTAACTATAGGAGATGTAGTGTCTACCTTTTGGGGATTTATACCTACAATTATAGTATCATTAATTTTTAATATGCCAGATGATAAAATTTTTGCATTCCAATTGCGCAAATCTTCTATATCTACATTATATTGATTACTAATGCTATATAATGTTTCTTTAGGTTTCACAACATGATAAATAGTATCATATGAAACTCTATATTCAGCAATTTCTGATTTAGAAATAGGAATTTTTAACTTATCACCAGGTTTTATTTTTTCTTTAGCCCATTCATTATAGGCATAAATATCATCTATATTTACTTTATATGTTTTAGCAATTGAATATATAGTTTGTCCTCGTTCTACAGTGTGGACATAAAATTTCATTCCGTTTTCTTCGATAACTTCATTGCTAATAGAAATTTGCTGTGCATTTAAAATGAAAACATTGGATACAAAAAAAATTAATATACACAATGCATGATTGATATTTTTCATAATTATTAATATAAAATAATTTTTTACAAATTTAATGAATTTATGTAAAATAATGATATTATTAATTTATCTCATAATAAATAAAAAAAGGGTTCAAAAAATTTTGAACCCTTTTTAAATAAAAAAAATTATGAAAAAAACTAAGAAATGTCGTCGGAAGTCTTCAAGATATCCCAAGCAAAGGCTTTAATACCAGCTTCTTCATTTAATTTATCTAGTTTATTAATAGCAGTCATCACATTATCTAGTTGATCATCAGGTATCATTGTTAAAATAGCTGAGTTAAGTTCTGGCCAAGTATGAGTACCTAATCTAGGTTCTCCTACCTTACCTTTTCCCTTAACAGTATCTAGCATAGTATAAGCATTCACTCCTAAACGTTCTAAAAGATATTTTATTTGTTCAGCCACAGACTGATTATAAATTAAAAGTACAGCTTTCATGATTTATTATTTTTGTTGTTAAATAAAATTTTATCTACGAAACCGAATTGTTTTCTCATACGCATCAATTCTTTTCTCCTACTACCAGAGCGAATAAAGGTATAATAAGCTGTAGGTACTACTATTAAAGACAAAATAGTTGAGAAAACAAGACCACCTATAACAGCTATACCAATAGGAGCCCACAATTCACTACCTTCTCCCGTGCTTAGAGCCATAGGTAGCATACCAAGGAAAGTTGTAGAAGCTGTCATTAAAATTGGACGTAGACGAGATCTACCTGCTTGTACGACAGCATCATGCAAACGTAGTCCTCTATCACGTAGTAAATTTGTAAAATCTACTAAAATAATACTATTTTTCACCGCTATACCTATTAGCATAACTCCACCTAACATAGCATTCACACTTAAGGTTTTTCCAGTTATTAGCAAGGCTAAAATCACACCTGAAAGAGCAAAAGGAATAGATAGAATAATAAGTAAAGGCATTGTCAATGATTCAAATTGTGCTGCCATAGTAATATAAACAAGCAAAATAGAAACAAGTAATAGTATAATAAGATCTCTAAAAGAATCCATTTGATCCTCATAACGACCACCCACATTAATATCTACACCTCTAGGCAAATCAATATTTCTAGTTAGTTGCTGAATAGAAGCTCCTAGCTCACCCAAAGAAATATTTTCTGGTTTAGCTGACACAGTAATAACTCTTTGTTTATTTTCATGATCAATTTCTGGTGGAGTAGATTCTTCAACAATATTAGCAATTTCAGATAAACTAACTTTAGCGCCAGTAGGGGTAGAAATCATAAGATTTTTAAACAATTCAATGTCATTTCTAGCTCTATCATTTAATCTCACTATTACATCATATTCACTACCTTCTTCACGATATTTAGAAGCAGTATAACCAGTAATGTAATTTCTCAAAGTATTGCTAACAGTAGCCGAAGTAAGGCCTAATCTAGCTAATTTTTCTCTATCAAAATAAACTTTAAAAGTAGGTTGATCATTTTTTCTAGTAATAATAACATCTCGAGCACCAGGTATTTTACTAATTTCATCTCTTATAATATTAGCTACCTTCATACTACTATCGAGATCTTGTCCAAAAATTTGAACTTCAACATTATTACCCATCATAGTACTAGCACCACCACCAGCATTAATGTCATATTTGATAACTTCGGGCATAGTATCTAAAACATTACGAAAATCTTCAGCTATTTCAAAAACTGTCCTTTCACGTTCTTCTCTATCATTAAGTCTCAAAGTCATAACTACTTCATTACTCCCTTGAGAACTTGCCATTATAGACATAGAAGCTTCATCTGAAGATCCAGCTGAGAACGACATAATATATTTCTCTGGATAACGCTCATTGATTATTTTCTCTAGCTTAGAAATAAATTGTTCTGTATTCTCGAGTTTCAATCCAGTTTGCAAATAAATATTAGCATTTACGATGCCTTGATCAGCTTGTGGTAAAAATTCTGTACCTAGTAGAGGGAATAATGCCATAGTACCTAAAAATATTACAAAAGCTAGAATTAAAGTAGTTTTTTTATATTTTAAGACGTAAGTAAGAAGTTTTTGATATGTATTATCTAACCAATCTAGAGCTTTACCTATAGTAGAAGCCCATAATTTATAGCCCTTATCTTTATTTTTATTATTATTGTCTTCATCAGAGCCATAAATATTTCTACCTTTTAGCATATGTGCACTCATCATAGGAGTAATAGAAATAGCAGCTAATGTTGAAACAGAAACAGTAATAGAAACTATCCAACCCAAACTTCTAAATATTGTACCAGTAAGGCCAGAGAGCATTGTCAAAGGCAAAAATACCACTATTATTACTATTGTAGAAGCAATCACAGCTGTCCATACTTCATTAGTACCCGCTATTGATGCCTCTCTTGGCGTACTACCTCTCTCTATATGTTTAGTAATATTTTCTAAAACTACAATAGCATCATCTACTACCATACCTATCGCTATTGTAATAGCTGATAAAGAAATGAGATTTAATGTATCATTAGCTAAAAATAGATAAATAAAACCAGATATTAATGCTATAGGAATTGTAACAAGTATCACTATAGAAGACCTCCATCTACCAAAGAATAATAAAACTACCAGAGAAACAAAGATAAAAGCAAATATGATAGTTTCTATTAGATTATTAACAGAATTAAGTATATTTTCAGATGAATCATAAATAGGGTACATCTGGACATCAGAAGGCATTTTTTGCATAATGTTATCGAGTTCTTCCATTGTTTTATTAGCAACCTGCACAGTATTGGCATCAGATTGTTTCATTATCATCAATCTTACACCTTGTCTTCCATTAACACTTTCATAAACTGTTTTATCTTTTAAACTATCCCTAATAACAGCTATATCACTAAATTTAACTACTCGCCCATTTTGAAAACCTACAACAATATCTTTTATTTGATCACTAGA
>JAHDSP010000031.1 GCA_018432645.1 Bacteroidales bacterium
AAGATAATGTAAATTTCTTTGGAATAGTAGAATTAGAAGAACTTCTAATGAATTATTCTGAGAAAGGTAAAAAGAAACGAGACAAGAAAGATATAAAAAATCTAACGAAAAAGAAGCCAACTAAAGTAGCAGTATTAGCTGCCACGGATAGAAGTGGAAATATACTTTTCAAAAAATTAGAAGAAGATAAACGAGTGCAAGCTGAACACATATCTGATTTTCTAAAATCACGCATTTCTGATAATTCAGTGGTATGTGGCAGTAATAAAGAAGCATTTAAGACAGTAAATGCAGAGCACATAAAACACAAAGAAATTACTAACAAAAATAAGATGAAAGGTGGTATATACAGTGTATCAACTATTCATATTAAGATAACCGATTTTGTTGGATGGATTTATTTTAAGTTTCGAGGAGTTGCAACGAAGTATTTAACAAACTACATAATGTGGTTTGTGGTGAGGGGAAAGTATTTGGCGGATAAGATTATTGAAGATACAGGAAGGTTGTTAAATTTGGCGGCCTCGGATAGACGGGCGTGGGAGCTGTATAGAGATCTGATGTCATCAACATATTTAATCTATAACATTTAAATAATTCTTTACCACCCCTTCTTTCAATAACCTACTCTAAATTCATGATGATAATATCTCCTTATTTTATTCTCTTTTTTGGCTTTTATTATTATTGCCCCATCTGCTTCTATATCTATTATTCTCATCTCTATAATCTCTTTAGTTTTTAAAATTTCTCCTTTTTGGTCTTCATTAGTTATCACTATTTTTTTATATGTTTTATGTATTTTTTCTTTATCTTTTATTATATTTTCAGAACTTTCTACAAGTTTTTTGAATATTTTCATTAATATTTCTTTTTCGTTATAGTTTTTTTGGGTTATCAGCTTTAGAGATGTTGCGTTTGTAAGTTCTTGAGGAAATTTTTCTTGATTTATATTTATTCCAAAGCCTCCTATTATTGCTATTAGTTCTTGTCCTATGATTATGTTTTCTATTAATATACCACCTAATTTTTTATTATCTATTATTATATCATTTGGCCATTTTATTTTAATTTTATTATATTTTAGATAATTATTTAATTCATTACATATTGTTATTGCTAACCATTCACTGAATACAAATAATGGTATTTCTGATAATGAAATTGGTTGCTTCATTTTCCATAATATTGTAGCAGTGATATTTTTATTTGGTTCACTATACCATTTATTATTTCCTTGACCTCTGCCATTTGTTTGATTCCATGTATAAAAAAGTACCATTGTGTCTGGATCTACATTTTGCCAATTATTACTAGCTTCTAAATTTGTTGAATCTGTTGTATCAATTTTTTTTATTTCTATATTCATTATGATTTTATTTATTAATTTTGCAAAAATATTTTAAAATTATTTTTTGTAAAATTATTATTATAATTAGAAAAATTTAAAAGCAAAGGAGCGAATGCAAGATAAAATATTAGTGAAAGAAGAGATATCCAAAGAAAAAATTTTAAAAACATTACATTTATTAAAAGCTCAAGAAATAATTACTATTAATATGAAAACAATACCTAATACTTTTTGTGATTACTTTATTGTAGCTCATGGCACATCTTCATTACAAATCAAAAGTATTGCAGAGAATTTAGTAGATGACCTTAGAAAGCAATATTTTTATCGTCCTCATCATATTGAAGGTATGCAAAATGCGGAATGGATTTTGATAGATTATGATAATATTATTGTCCATATATTTTTAGAGAAATCACGTAGGTTTTATAATTTGGAAAATTTATGGGCAGATACGGAAATTGAAAAATATGATGAAGTTTTATAACAATATTATCAATTTTTAGTTAAAAATAAAATAAAAAAAGTGAATTATTTAAATTGATAAAAAATTATGGCAAAAAATTCAAAACCTCCTAGAAATAATAAATCATTTTACTGGGTTTATATCATTATAATTATAATTTTTGTGGTTTTATTCTTTTATACACCGCCAAGCACTCAGACAGAGGATATTAGTTGGTTTAAATTAGAAGAGTTAATTCGACAAAAAAATATTGAAAAAATTGAGGTTGTAAACAATGAATATGCAATAGTTTATCCTAAAAAGGATAATCAAGAAAAAACTGACACAAAAAACAATATTTTTTCATCACCTGTAGCTACAGAATTAATATATAAATATCCATTTATAAGTGCTGAAAATTTCGAAAAGCAACTTTATGAAACTATTTATAATTCTATTCAAAATGATACAATCGGTAAATTACCTACTGAAAAACAAAAAATTATTGAGTCATATCAATTTCCTGTTACTACTAAAAAGGTTAGAAATTACTGGGGAGATATATTTGGGTGGATTATTACTTTTGCATTAATAATACTTTTATGGTTTTTCATTGCTAGATCTTTGACTAAAAATGCTCCAGGTGGTGGGGTTTTTAATGTAGGAAAGTCTAAACCAAAGGTTGTAGACGGTGATAAAAAAATTGATGTTTCATTTAAAGATGTAGCTGGACTAGATGAGGCTAAGGTAGAAGTGCAAGAAATTATTGAATTTCTAAAAAATCCATCTAAATATACTAAACTTGGTGGCAAAATACCAAAAGGTGTTTTACTCGTTGGACCTCCAGGAACTGGTAAAACTTTATTAGCTAGAGCTGTTGCTGGTGAGGCTGGCGTGCCATTTCTTTCTATGAGTGGTAGTGAATTTGTTGAAATGTTTGTAGGTGTAGGTGCTGCAAGAGTAAGAGATCTTTTCGAACAAGCTAAAGCTAAAGCTCCTTGTATCATTTTTATTGATGAAATAGATGCTATTGGTAGAGCTAGAGGCAAAACTTTAATAACAAGTGCTAAT
>JAHDSP010000130.1 GCA_018432645.1 Bacteroidales bacterium
TATAAGTCATTACAAATAAATAATTATTTTAAATTTGCAAATTCAAAATAATAATTTATAAATTTATGAGATACCTGTATTTTTTTTTAATATTAATTTTAATTTCATCAAATCTATTATCACAAACAAAAGATAGTACTAATAATAAATGGTTGCCAATATTAGATATATATGGTAATTTTGAATATAATCTAACAAATAATGTAGATAAAAAATTTTCATTTGCTATTGATAGAGCATATATGGGGCAGCAATATAATTTTAATAACAAATTTTCTGGTAAAATTATTATAGAAGCTGGCAGACCAACAACTATTGATAAAATTTATATAAAAGATTCAACTGGAAATTTAATAGATATACATTATAAGGAAAATACAGGTAGTTATTATACAATGCAGTTAAAAATAGCAGAATTAATATGGCAAATCAATGATAATATAAAACTAAATATTGGTAGTGTAGGATTAAATAATTATCATACTCAGGATAAATTTTGGGGATTAAAATATTTAGCAGAAACATTTCAAGATAGATATTTCCTTTTACCAAGTGCAGATCTCGGCATAATAAGTTTTTTTAAAATAAATCAATATCTAAATCTAGATGTAGCTATCACTAATGGTGAAGGGAACCGATATAATCAAGATAATTTTGGTGATTTACAATTCGCATCTGGACTGGATATAAAACCTATAGAAAATTTTATATTTCGCTTTTATTATGATTATTCTAAATCAAAAGATTCACTAAAATCTGCTGAGAGACAATTATTCTCTATATTTGCTGGTTATGAAATATCAAATACTGTAAAAATAGGAGGCGAATACAATTATAGGAAAAATAATCTTTATATTAATAATAACGATTTATATGGTTTTTCTTTTTATGGCATTTATAAATTCTATAAAAACTTTAGTTTTTTTGCACGATTTGATAAATTATATGTAAATAAAATATATTTAGAAAATGAGAGCTGGTATGCACATTACCCAGGAAATGGATATTTTGCTGGTATAAACTATACGCCTACTAATGGGATTAATTTTTCTATAAATTATCAACTTTGGCAGCCCAATGATAGCAATATATCACTACAGCATCATATATTTTTTAATTTTCAATTTAAAATATAAGATATTACAAAAAATATTAAACTATTAATTTTCTGGCAAATTAGTAAAGAACTCATCAATATTGCGTCTATCTTTTTTGGTAGGTCTACCTTTCCATTTAGGCTTATAAGACTGTGTGTTTTCACGCATCATATCTAATTTAGCATACTCATCTACAGGAGTAATATCTAAAATAAAATCATTTACTAATTTAGCACTAACCCTTTGAGTAGGAATATTAATAATTCGAATAGTTTTGGTATAAAAATGATATTTGATTTCAATAATATCAGAATTATTAATTTCTTTAGAAGGTTTAGCAATCAATCCATTGACCTTAACTCTAGATTTTTTACATTCATCAGTAGCTATAGATCTAGTTTTAAATAACCTAACACTCCAAAGAAATTTATCCAATCTCATATTATATTATTTTTCTCTAAAATAAATAATTACTGGAGAACCAGCAAAACCGAAATGTTCTCGTATTTTATTTTCAGTAAATCGTTTGTAAGGTTCTTTAACATATTGAGGTAAATTGCAAAAAAATACAAAAGAAGGATACGGAGTAGGTAACTGAGTGCAATATTTAATTTTAACTTTTTTACCTTTAGTTAAAGGAGGAGAATTTTTTTCAAATTCACTAAGCATAATTTTGTTTAAAGTAGAAGTAGGAATTCTTTTTTTACGATCATCATAAACCTTTTGAATTACTTCTAAAACTCGAATTAATCTTTGCTTTTTAATAGCACTAGTAAAAATGATAGGTATATGATCTTGAGGGGCTAATTTATTCATCAAAGATTCACGAAAAATTTTATCTGTTTTATTATCTTTTTCTATAAGATCCCACTTATTAACAACAAGAACGACACTTTTTTTATTACTATTAATCAAATTTAAAATATTTAAATCTTGAGCACCTATACCCTCAGTAGCATCAATAACTAATAAACATACATCTGAATTTTCAATAGTTCTAATACTACGAGCAATGGAATAAAACTCAATATTGTCATTGATACGATTTTTTTTTCTAATACCTGCAGTATCAACTAAATAAAAATTAAAATTAAATTTATTAAAAAGATGATAAATAGAATCTCGAGTAGTACCAGCAATAGGAGTAACAATAGAACGTTCTTCACCAATTAAAGTATTCAAAATAGTTGATTTACCTACATTAGGCTTTCCCACAATAGCAATTCTTGGATATTCTAAATCTTCCTTATCGTCCATGGGAAGCTTATCAACAATAGCATCTAAAAGTTCACCAGTACCAAATCCGTTTTTAGCAGAAATAGGGAAAATAGTATCAATACCTAATTGATAAAATTCTGTATGATCATTGTAAACAATATTATTATCAGTTTTATTAGCTACTAAAAAAACAGGTTTATTATGAGAACGTAACATATCAGCAATATCAATATCTAAAGGAGTAATACCATCTCGTATATCAACCATAAACAATATTAAATCTGCCTCATCTAAAGCTAAATCGACTTGTTTTTTAATTTCTTGCTGAAAAATGTCATCAGATTTGATAACAATACCACCTGTATCAATAATAGAAAATTCTTTTCCATTCCAAAAACTTTTACCATAAATTCTATCACGAGTTACACCACTAGTAGGATCCTCAATAGAAACTCTCTCCCCTACTAATCTATTAAATAAAGTACTCTTTCCAACATTTGGACGTCCTACAATCGCTACAATACCTTTCATTATCCAATAATAAATTTTAACAAAATGCAAAGATAATGCAAAGATACAAAAAATAAGGAAATTGAAAGAAGGGGAAAATAAATTATGTAAAGGATTTTATATGCTTATATTATAAAAATATATTATCTTTGCAAAAAAATTTTTGTAATATGAAAGATATAGTATCAAACCTCAAAGAGCACCTATCACAAGGTAAACAACTCAATTTAGAATTTCTCAATAA
>JAHDSP010000251.1 GCA_018432645.1 Bacteroidales bacterium
CATCAGAAAAAGCCACCACCAAGGTTTCTTGACAATTTCTAAATATACTATTAAATTATAAATGGGTATTATAGCTGCCCATCCAGGCTTATTTGCTTTTTGAAATACTATCCATAATGAAATAATTAACAAAACTGCTACTATTAATTGTACAAATAAATTTGTACCAGCAAATAAACCGTAAAAAAAATTGTATTCATCCATAATTTTATTATTTATGTTTTAGCAAAAGTAAATAAAATTTTTAATTGCATTAATCCATTATTAAAATTACTTGTTTTGTTGATATATAATGTCTATGCTTTGTTTTATGAAATCAGTTAATTTCTCACCATCCAAAAGATTTTGAGATATTAGTGCAAGATTAACCAAGTGTTTTGCCTTTTTAGTTTTATTTTCCATATTACTGTCATTGACAATTTCATTAATCACAGGATGTGCCATATTTATAATCATTGAATATTCTTTTTTAAGGCCTTGAGCATATTCCATACCACCTAAAGCAGCCATTTCTCTAAATCTTCTTATTATTTCTGGTTGTACCAAAATAATTGGTAAATCTTCATCAGGCATACTACGTGTAGCAATTTCAATATTTACATTATTTAAATCATTTGGGATCAGAGATTTAAATAAATTTTTGATTTCCTCTTCTTTTTGTTTATCAGTATTATCAGATTTATTATCTGTTTTATCAATTAATTTGTCTAAAGTATCAGAATCTATTCTTTTAAAAGAAATATCTTCATTTTGATTATCAAGGTAATCAATGAAATGGTTATCTAGAATGGAATCCATTATAACAACAGTGTATCCTTTGTCTAAGGCAGGTTTAATATATGAATGTTGAGATACAGGATCAGTAGTGTATAAAATAACGATTTTATTATTTTTATCTGTTTGAATATCTTTAATATTATTTTTTAATTCATCTAAAGTATAAAATTTATGATTAACATCTTCGAATAGAGCGAAATTAATTGCTTTCTGACCAAACTCTTGATGTGTCATGATTCCGAATCTAACAAAATCGCGTAAAGCATGCCATTTATTCTCAAAATCTGCTCTATTATTTTTAAACATTTCTTCTAATGTGTCAGCTACGCGTTTGGTAATATGATTTTTAATTTTGCGTACATTGGCATCAGTTTGCAGAGAGCTACGACTAACATTAAGTGGTATATCTGGTGTATCGATTACTCCTTGGAGAAGCATTAAAAAATCGGGTACAATATCTTCTAAATTATCAGTAACAAATACTTGATTGCAATATAATTGTATTCTATCTCTCTGAGGCTCAAAAGAATTACGTATTTCAGGGAAATATAAAATGCCATTAAGAGTAAATGGATAATCTACATTTAAATGAATCCAAAATAAAGGTTTATCGACAGAATAAGGATATAATTCTCTATAAAAATTAATATAATCCTCATCTTTCAAATCTTTAATATTCTTTTTCCAAAGAGGTTCAGTATCATTTATAATGCGTGGTACATCAATAAATTCGGGCTTTTCTTTTGAACCAATATTTTTTTTCTCAGTTCCAAATTCGATAGGATAAGGAAGGAAACGACAATATTTTTTCAAAATATTTAAAATTCGATATTCATCGTTATATTCTAGAGATTCATCACTTAGGTGCAAAACAACAGTGGTACCGCGGTCTGGCAAATCAATATCTTCTATTGTGTATTCTGTAGATCCTTCACAAATCCAGTGTACACCAGAAGTATCAGGCAAGTATGATTTAGTAAATATCTCTACCTTATCTGCTACCATGAAAGCAGAGTAAAAACCTAATCCGAAATGTCCAATAAAATTATCTTTTGATTCTTGATTTTGAAGATATTGCTGAATGAAATCCTGAGCGCCGCTAAAAGCAATTTGAGCAATATATTTTTCTACTTCTTCAGCAGTCATACCAACACCTCTATCGATAACTTTAATTATTTTATTATCAGCATCATGAACGACTTTAATAGTTAAATCACCTAATTCTAGTTCGATTTTTCTCAGAGAGACAAGTTTAGATAATTTAGTAGTAGCGTCCACAGCATTAGAGACCAATTCTCGGAGGAAGATATCAGTATCGCTATATAAAAATTTTTTAATAATAGGGAAGATGTTATCACTTTTTACATCAATAAAACCTTTTTTCATAAATAAATGTTTTTAGGAAGGAGCATGACAAGAAACGTACCTAATTAGGATAATAAGACAAGTTGTCATTAAAACATTTTTTAAATGTTTTAAACAATATATGATATTTTACTCACTCTAAAATATTCATACCAGGCAAATCTATCCGATGATGCAAGGTTAAGCATTCTGCCAGTATTACTAATGACGTCTCCTGATAGATATTTACCTATCGCTACATACCACATAATGTAGTTTTGCAGGTATTTGGTTGCTACTCCTCTGAACTTTGAATATATCCATTTAGTAAATTCCTCTGCCTTAGCCTTCACTATAGCTGTACTATAGATACCTCGCTTTTTCTTTTTGGCTCCTACAGTCTCTTTGTGTTTCACTTTACTCTTTCTTATATGTCTAAATGCGTATTTGGTACCAGTACATAGAACTGCATCTTCTGGTATTCTGCCTTTTAGAAATTTCTCAATGTCTTCTCGCTTCGCTCTTTTGCTCTCAGTATTTCTGAATAGAATATTTCCACTTCTATCTGTAGCAACTATTACAGCAACCTTCTTTGGCTTTTTTCTCATTGCTTGTTTCATCTCTTTGACACTTGAATATTTTCTACCCTTTTCAGAATAATCCATCAGCAATTCGTCTATTTCTACTATGCCAAAGAAATC
>JAHDSP010000290.1 GCA_018432645.1 Bacteroidales bacterium
GAATGGGCAGCAAATATACAACAGTGTCCATTTAGATAAAACACTCTATGCTAGTCCCTATATGGTGATGACAGAGCAAGAATATACCAAGCACTACTATATAGAGGGCGAGCGTATATGCTCCAAGATAGGTGGTGGCTTCCAGTGGAAAGATAACCCGCCAACAAGCACTCCAATAGACTTCATCAATGGTAGTACACATATATGTTCTATGCAGCTACACGAAATGGTAGATAGAAATGCACAATGTGCGAGGTATAATGGAGATATATATATGAATCCAGATCTACAACCAGCACTTAATGATGGAAATAAATATGAAGGATTGCAGTATTTCTATCACTCCGACCATCTCGGCTCCGCTTCCTTTGTGACAAATGCAGAGGGTGCAGTATGTCAGCACATCCAGTATTTGCCTTTCGGCGAATTATTTGTGAGTCAGAGAAATTGCGAGTTTGATTCCCGCTATAAATTCACTACCAAGGAGCTAGACAATGAGACCAGCTATACGTATTTCGGGGCGAGGTACTACGATTCGGATTTAAGCAGCTGGTTATCAGTTGATCCTTTATCGGATAAGTATCCATCGCTATCGCCGTATTGCTATAGTGCGAATAATCCAGTGGTGCTGGTGGATCCAAATGGGATGTGGATAGATGATTATTATATACATGCTAATGGGTCAATAGAAGTTAAGAAAACAAATGACAATTTTGATAGATTCTATCTAATTAGTGGAGGGTTTAATAATAAACAAACAAATATAGCTTTTATTGGACAATTTAATAAAAATGAATATGGTTTAATAAAATTACCAGCTTCATTTTCTTTTACAAATTTAGATTTTGGTGTAAGTTTTTCATTTAACGTAAAAAAAGGAAATGAAAATGAATGTTATATTAGTGGTTTAGCATTTGCCGCACTTATAGGTGCTTTAAGTACTGTTAATTTTCATGATGTTACAATAACCAGAGTAAGTAATTATGATGGAAGTTCACCAGGTAGTAGTAAATCACATTTCAATGGTAATAATTTGGATTTAAGATATTTAAGTATTGATAAAAGTGGGAATGCAATAACTTTAAATAATTTAAACTTTGATATTTCACGTCAAAATGAATTAAACGAGGCTTTATACAAATTTGGATGGAAAGATTTAATTTCAGATAAATTTGTACCACACGGAGAGAATTCACCCCAATTATTAAATCATGCAAGACCATTACCTTTTCATATTGATCATGAGCATTTACAAGGGTTTCATCCTAATTATAATGAAATGTAAATTAAAAAAATTATGTATAGAATTTTAATTTTATTTAGTTGTTTACTATGTTTTTCATGTAATTATCATAATAAAAAAAATGATAAATTTGATAATAATACTCAAAATAAAACTCAAAAGTCTATAAGGTATAAAAATTATAATTTTAAACAATTAAATACCCCTGGTTTAGTCAGAATTGATACATATATTTTAGAAACTAAATACCCAAATGATACAGTTTATCTGATTGTAAATAACGATACCGTTGATTTTATTTGTAGAGATGAAACACAAATGGAATTTGCTAATTTTAAAAAAAATAGTAAAATAGATATTTGGTGCTATGATCCTGAATATCATCTAATAATTTTTGAAGGTTTTGATAAAGTAGATAAAAGTTATAAAGTAATGTATAATGGGCAATGGGCATACCTAACCTATTTACCAGAGGTTACAATATATGAAACATGGGAAACACATCTGCAAATATGTTCATTTTTAACATCAGAAGATAATCCATTAAGAATATATCCTAATGATGCGAGCCCCAAAATAGAAATGGATTACAGATATTCTTCATTTATTTATGAAAAATTAGATGGAGATTGGATATACGTATCATGTGATATAAATTGCGAAGGATGTCCAAATGGGAAAGTTGTGTCTGGATGGCTCAGATGGAGAAAAGATGACACATTACTAGTTGATATACGTTATTTATGCTAAAAGTATCATATTGTTTAGAAAAAAATTCATTAATTTTACCTTATGAAATCAAATATACAATACTGCCACTACTGCGAACAATTTGTCTCACAGCGAAACTATATTTTTGATTCTCGCTACAAATTCACTGCCAAGGAGCTGGACAATGAGACCAGTTACACGTATTTCGGTGCGAGGTACTATGATAGTGATCTGAGTGTGTGGCTGAGCGTAGATCCGATGAGCGATAAGTATCCGAGCACGAGTGCGTATATGTATTGCCTTGGTAACCCAGTTAAATTAATAGATCCAAGTGGAAGGGACACAGCTTTTGCAGATAATCAAGCCAGAAATGATTTTTTAGCAGCACTAAGTATAGTAAATAATAAGATTTCTGATATTTCAAATAATATATCAAATTTAAAAAGTCAGCCATCAACTAAAAAGATAGAACGTCAAATAAAAGGTTTAGAAGGTGAATTGTCACAACAGCAAAAACTAAAGGATGATTTTGACTATATATGTTCATCAAATACACCTCGAATAACATATAGTAGTGATGTTTCAAAACTTAAAGAAAAAGAAGCAGGAAGAACAATACAAACATATAATAAACAAACGTTAGAGATATTATCAGCCGATGTATATGTACGCCCAGGTATGTTATCCAGTTATATACATGAAAATAGACATACAAGGCAAAATCCAACACTTAGTGAATGTGAAAGAGAAATAGAAGCATATCAATATCAATCTATTTTTTCACATTCTGATGTTCAAGATATAATAAATTATTATAAAAATAAACAATATCCACCAGATATTTATCCAGTTGATTTAATACCTAAAAATTATGGAATAAAAGAGATGGTAAAATATGTTTATGAATGTGAATAAAATTATGAAAAAGATAATTATAATATATATTATTTTATTAATTATCAATAATAACTGTAAATGCCAAGTTAGTTGGGAAGAATGTTATGATATTCAAATACAAATCGAAGAAGGATCTGATTGGGCATTTAGATTATTTCAAGAAGGATTAATATGCAAAAGTACATTTATTAATGATAATTATACGTTTAAAGAATACATTGATTTTTTCCCATTAGATTCTTTAAATATTAATGTTTATAAATTAAAATTATTTATAGCAAATAATTCTTTTTTTTATAAAGATACAATTATAGACCAACCAGGAATTATTATATCAGGTCCACCCCCATTAAAAATTTCAATAATAAATAATGATAATTTAATAATTATATATTGGGTAGATGGCAAATGTGAAGAACTTCAGACATTTTTTGATTATATAAATGAGATAATACCTGATTCTAAAAAAAATTTGTATCATTTTAATTATAATGATAAAATTATAGATATTAACCAAAAATAAAATGAATAAATTTAAAAAATATTCATTAATTTTACTCATTCATTTCAATAAAATGAGAACATATAAAACTACTTATACCAAGCACTACTACATAGAGGGCGAGCGTATATGCTCTAAGATAGGTGGTGGCTTCGAGTGGGCACATACTCCTCCTACTAGCCCCCCTATAGACTTCATCGTAGGTGGTACACATATATTCTCTATGAAGCTACGCGATATGGTAGAGCGAAATGCACATTGTGCGAAATATGATGGTGATATGTATATAGAGCCATATCTACCACCAGCACACAATAATGGAAATGATTATGAAAATCTGCAATATTTCTACCACTCCGACCATCTAGGCTCCGCCTCTTTTGTGACAAATGCAGAGGGTGCAGTATGCCAGCACTTGCAGTATTTACCTTTCGGAGAATTATTTGTGAGTCAGCGAAATAGTGAGTTTGATTCTCGCTACAAATTCACTGCCAAGGAGCTAGACAATGAGACCAGCTATACATATTTCGGGGCGAGATATTACGATAGCGATCTGAGTGTGTGGCTGAGCGTGGATCCGATGAGCGATAAGTATCCATCGTTATCGCCATATTTGTATTGTTTTAATAATCCAGTCATAATGAAAGACCCAAATGGTAATGATGGTGTGGCTGTAGTAGATAATGAAAATAAAACAATAACTATAAAAGCTGTTTATTATGTTCAAACCGTACCAAATAATAATATGAGTGTTACAGCATATACACCGGAGCAAGTAAAAAGTATGCAAACTGAGGTAAATGGATTTCTGAATAATCAAAATTATCAAGTAAATGAAGGTGAATATTCTGGATATAAAGTAAACTTTGATTTAGAATTCATAGATGGTGGAGAAAGCTGGAATGCAGAAAATAATGCACTTAATGAATTCTATGAAGATATACCCATTGGTAATTATTTTACGTCAGGAGATGAAAATACTTATGAATTTTTTAAACCTATTGAGAATGAAAAAGATGGTACTATAGAAACAATCTGTGGTACAACTGAAGATAATCACAGAATAATGATGAATAGAAGTTGTGGAAATCAAAAAAGAAATATTATACATGAGATATTCCATACATTATTTTTTAATAGGGATGGAGCTGATGATGGCATAGGTGCTTATAATGATAGGGATATGCCTAATCAAAAAGACATAAATGAATTAATAAATAATGAAAATTTGCCAAAAATTAATATAAATGAATAAGTTTAAAAAATTTTCAATAATTTTTATTTTTTGTCTAATAAATTCGCATATTTATGGACAAAAAGTAATAGAGGGTACAGCTCATTCAATAATAACTGATAATCTATTACAATTTGCTACAATAGCAGTGTTTTATAATGATTCTTTAATAACAGGAGGAGCCTCAGATTTCGATGGTAAATTTACAATAATAATACCTGACTCATTACCATATGTGAGACTTCGTTTAAAATATATGTTTTTATATGCTAATGATACGATTATAGATTTACATGATAAAGATACGATTAGAGGGAAATTCTATTTTGGCAAAAGAATACCAAAATATGATTTATTATTTTACGAAAAAGATGCTAAAAGAGATATTTTAGATGGAGATATAAAATTATATATAGAAGCTATAGTATATAATCAAGAAAAATTAAATAAAATCACAAAAAAATATGGATTCAGGTATGTGTGTATAACGACTCCTGATATAGATCAAAACCTAATAGAAAGTGCATATAGATATAATACAGTGATAATAAATTATCTAAATAGAATAAATCATTATGGCTGGAGAAAAGAATTAGATAAAAAGATTGTAAAAAAAATCAAAAGGGGATATTGGTTCCCAGAGGATTTCTGGTCAAATTATTAAATTACTAAAAATTTTATGTGTTTAATAGGTAATGAATTTGAGACAGTAACCATCTCTGATGGTCTCGGTAGAGCTATACAAGTAAAAAAGAAATCTACCATATATGGTGTAGACTCCGTGATAGTATCAGGTAAAATTATATTTGATGCATTTGGCAGAAAAATAAGAGAATATCAGCCAGAAACTGAAGCATATAGTGGTACTATAAATCATAATTATAGCAATCTCTCTTGGCAAAATCCCACTACCTATTCTTATGATATCATGGATAGACCTATACAACAGAATAATCCTGATGGTACGCATATAATTTACTCTTATAATTTTGGACAAGATTATTTCGGTAAAAAATGTTTCAAAACTAGTATAACAGATCCTAATGGTAATGTAACAGAGCAATATAAAGATGCTCGCAATTTACAAACCACAGTAGTAGCTCCTATGAATACTATTACTAAATTCATATATACCCCATTAGGTCAGATAAAAACATCCATAGATCCAGAAGGTAATGCAACACATTATAACTACGATATGCTAGGCAGATTGATAGAGCGA
>JAHDSP010000105.1 GCA_018432645.1 Bacteroidales bacterium
GAAGGGCTAAATCATCTTTTTCAGCACGCAAATACAGGCTCAACTGAAGAATATGCTTTGATAGAAGAAACAATGAGTGAGGATGTTTTAGAAACTATTATAAACTGGATACAAAAAAATAAAAATTAGAAGATGAGGAGACAGGGTGACGAGGAAAAAGGGTGACTGGGAGACTGGGGGAGAAGAGGTGACAGGGAGAATTAGTGATAAGTGATAGGGTTGATTAGTTAATGAGTGATGTGATAGGGAGTTTTAGTAAGATATTAGTTTTAAGTTAGTCCACAGATTCACACAAATGAACACAAATTATAAGCTAAATGTTTAAACTACATTAAACTAAATTAAACCTATTATTGATATTATATATATTTTTTCAGATAGCATATATAGCATGTGAGAATTTTCAAAAAATCATTTGTTTTCTTTTATCCAAAGGCATCAACTCATATACCGGTAGAAAAAACCAAAAAGTTTATTGTATCACTATTTTTCTAATTTCCACCTTATCTACTGTATTTATTCTTAAAAAATAAATTCCTTTAGCAAAATCTGAAACATTTACTTGGTCTTTATAAATATATACTCCTTTAACATTATTTCTGTAAATTATCTGCCCTTGAATATTCATTAATTCAATAATCAGGTCAGTTTTATTCGTAGTTTGTACAACAATATTAAATATTCCATTATTTGGATTGGGATAAACCTGAAATTCAAATTCGTCTATTTCTTTTTTAGTATCATTATTATAAATTGTATCGTATTTTGATTCTATTTCTTCATTATAATTATTCGAAGATATCATCATTGTTTTACTATTATCAGGGCATTCAGCAGGACATGGTATAATCTCGGCTGTAAAATTACTTCCATTTTCCGCTGTAAATCCATCTTCAAGTATAATTTGGTTATATGCCTTGAAATTTATATCAACATTGTTAGGAATAGTTGTATTATAAGATATAATTGTACCTGCGCCAATATCATTAAATTTTATACGTTGATTTCCAATTATTCCATAAGCAATACCTGTAGAAACAATACCTTCTGAAGCACTAATAAAAAAATTATCATAAGTGGTAGGAAAAATTGATATTATTTCACAGTTGTTTAATACTAGATCTGAATTACAATCTACATACCAGGCAGGATGTAAGTTAAATATTGCTCGTTGCATAAAATTGAAATTATAGTTACGTGGAGTTAAATTCCCTATTTCATACCATTCATCAGGATCACCATACCATCCCCAGTTAATATGAAATTTGCTATCTGTATTATAACCATCAATAATAAAAGCATGACCAGATCCAAAGGATTCCTTACCTGTACTTAAAGCAAAATAAATTAATGGTCGTACATTATCTAATTCAGATTTTAATTTTTCAATCCATTTTTTTTTAGAATAAAATTGGCGCCTATCAAGGTCGGCATCGTTACTGTACCCAAAATCATCCACCAAAGCTTTTTTTGCATTAGTTGGCCATGCAAAAGATTCACATCCCCCACCTAAAGAAATACAATAACTCATATTTGCCTTAACACCACAATCATGAACAAGTTTTGCAATTGCATTTTGTTGAATATCAAAATTTTGATTATTACCTGAATTATATAATAATTCGTCCGGCATATTACACCAATCATAAGGACTATAAGTAGAATATACAGGATGCATCCAGTATTTCATAACTTGTGCCATTGCTATTGCAACACAACCTGCAGCACAATGTCCGCTAGTACAATCACTATTACTGGTGCTAGGACATAAAGAATTATAACCTGGATAATACCAATCATTAGTCCGTGTTTGCCCCCACTTAGTTGTTATTAAAGGCTGTACGGATTTTGTACTTTTATATTGACTGAAATTTTTATTCAAAATATTATTCCATTCATGAATAGTTGAATCATTTGGAATATTATATATTCTAACTGAGTCAATTTCTTTGCTGTAGTTTTCCATCCATTCTAAATAAGCAGGATTATGAAAATCATTTTCATTATATTCACCTCCATAAGAATACATTAAAATTGGAATAGTGGCATCATTAGCTGAAACAGCTATATAACCACCTTTGTTAAAATTTATTATATAATAGCTTGGATATCCATTATAATATATAGTAATAGTATTTTTAATTTCTAATTGTAATCTTGAAGGATTTAAGAATTCAAAATAGTTTTTTGCTACTTTTTTTGCCAAAGTAGAATCAACAGGATTAGAATAAGAAAAATTACATAAAAATAATAATACGATGATAATTAAATATCTAATATTCTTCATAGTTATAGTATTTTAATAATTTACATTATTCTCAAAATATATATCATCTGCACTATGTAATAATATTTCACAACCCACAGTACAATTAAACATAGTGTGCATTTCAAAAGATTTAAGAGTTCCTTTTATATAACACATATTTTTTTTATTATTAGATAGTATTTTTTTAAAAATAGAATCTATGCATGAAGAATCGCATGAAGAATCCACCGATATTGGTATATCATAACCATTTCTAATATCTTTTAATAACATGTAATTATCGTCAATATGACCTTTCACTTTTACTTCTTTTCCTTCCCACTCAACTGGTTTATAACAAGAAGCTTTAGAACAATATTTCATTAAATCGCTTACTGTTACATAATCTTGGTCTAATACCAAATCGTCCTTAGAACAATTAGGAGCTAACAAGATAACTAATATAATAGTTATCAATAATATACTTTTATTTTTCATAATTTTATTTGTTTTAATAATTAATATTTATTCTCAAAATATATGTCATCTGCACTATGTAATAATATTTCAGCCTCTAATGTACAATCAAACATCGTATTCATCTGCCATGATTTTACTATTCCTTTTATATAGCACATATCTGTTTCATTTGATGAAAGAATTTTATTAATAATTGCTGTATCATTAGAACTAAAATATATTTCAATAAAATAACCATTTCTAATATCTTGTATACGGATTTTTTCTAATGAGTAAGATTGATATGAAAAATCTGTTTTAAATGAATAATAATCAATGTGCCCTTTAATTTTAACCTTTTTATTTTCACAGGGAAATGTTTCTCTACATTTACATCTGCAATAACGAGTTAAATCAGAAACTGTTACATAATCTTGGTCTAATACCAAATCATCCTTAGAACAATTAGGGGCTAACAGGATAACTAGTATAATAATTATCAATAATACACTTTTATTTTTCATCTTTTTCATAAAATTTTAATTTTGCACCAATACCAAAACTTAATAAATGAATATTACGATAATAATCTAATTGTGTAAAATCTTTATCTTTATTAAGATATGTATAATCATAATTTATCATAAAATAGTAATCAAATCTAGTATTTGTAATATAATTAAATTTCAATTCTAATATGGCATTTATTCCTTGCTGTAAATCTGAAAAATC
>JAHDSP010000209.1 GCA_018432645.1 Bacteroidales bacterium
AATATCAAAGATGCGTTTTAATTGTTCAATTTGGAAATCTGTTAATGGCTTATGATGATTTTGTAAATGAAGCATTGTAGGATTTATAATATAATAAATAACATCTAAAATTTGATCTAGATGTTCTATTTTAGTTAAAAAATATTGATATTCATCTGTATTTAACCCTTTAATATTTGTAAGCATATCTGGTAAAAGTGTTCTGAAATTAGATACATCAGCTTTAATTTTTTCATAATTTTTCAAAGAATCTTTTAATATAGAGATTTTTTCTTTTTTTAATGATTCTAAAATATTAAAAGAAGAATCTTTTAAGAGTTTAAAAACTATTTTCTCATAAATGATGATTTGAGTATTAACATCTGCTTTAGATGAAAAACTAGAAATTGAATCAGCTGTAGTTAATTTTTTAGATATTTGTTTATGTTTTCTATCAGATTTTATACGAGAAAAGACAGCTATTAAGATTATTATTAAGATTCCAACAAAATTAGTAAAATTAATAAATAATCCTAATAATGTAGCTAAGGTGAAAGCTAAAAGTGCAGTAAGGAACCATCCACCAACAACATTGACAACACCAGAAATACGATATACCGCTGAGTCTCGTCCCCAAGCTCTATCAGCTAATGCTGTACTCATAGCTACGATAAAAGTAACATAAGTTGTAGATAGAGGTAGCTTAAGAGAAGTACCAAAAGCTATTAAAGAACTTGCAACCATCAGATTAACAGTAGCCCGTACTTTATCAAAAGGAGCATCTTTATCTACCATATATTTTGCATCAAATCTATTATTCAACCATTTTTGAAAACGAGTTTCTTTTAATGCTGCGAATAGTTTATTTATATGATATGATGCATCTACTAGCATACGACCAAAAGCATTTACAGAAAAACGCTCTATAATCGTCTCTTCTTGTTTTCCTAGCCGTATTTCAGTCTCCATAACTGTCTTCAATTTTTTATTTCTAAAGAGTACAATAATCATTATTACTCCAGCGATAAATAAATATAAAATAGAATTGCTAGAACTAGGATTTAATAAGCCCTCCATAGTGAAACTATTAGGATCTGCCCCCCCAGTATTAGAAAATATTTGAAATGCAGATAGTCCAGCTAAAGGTACGCCTATGAAATTCACTAAATCATTACTAGCAAATGACATAGCTAATGCAAAAGCTCCATATAATATGCTTATGTTAAAACTATTATATTTTTTTATTGATTCTAAAATATATAATATTATAAATGCCACTAATCCAATAATTAATAAAATTAAAGAAATATGATTGAATAACCATGCTGATTGTTGCTCATTAATGAAAGGTAAAGCATTTATTCCTTTTAAAAATATAAAATATGTGATTACTACAATACAGATGGCATTAAATAGAGCTCTCACTACTTTGTGAACCTTTAAATAATCATATGAAAAAATTAATCTAACTATAAATTGAACTATATAACCAAAAATGAAAGCGACAATTATTGATGTGAAAATACCAATAATTATAGTTAAAGTACTAGAAACGTTAATATAATTACCAATTTCATTAAATCTAATACCATTTTGTATGAAAAAACCTATTGCTACACCAAAGGATGCACCTAATAAATTAAAAACCATTGATACAGTAGTAGATGTAGGTAATCCATAAGTATTGAAATAATCAAGTAAAATAATGTCAGAAAACATCATCACAACAAATATTATCATCACTTGATGAAAGGTAAACATTTGAGGATTAAAAATTCCTTTACGTGCTACATCCATCATTCCACTACCAAAGACAGCTCCTATAATTAAGGCTACCGACGCTATTATTAGTAATGTTTTTAATTTTACTACTCTACTACCATAAGCAGAATTTAAAAAATTAACAGCATCGTTTGCTACACCAACACTTAAATCATAAATTGCTAAAAGTAATAAAATTATAACTAAAAATAGATAATACCATTCCATATTTATATTTTTAATTTATTGAATTTGTAAATAGTTTTTATTACAAAACAATGGGAATGATTAGACTTCATAAGTTATCATTAAAAAGTTATCAATAAACTTCTTCTGATTGAGTCTGTATTTTGATTATAGTTATAGTTATACATTGCACTTTCCCATTCGCCATACATAGCATTAGGCAATACGATATAAATAGAACCAAATGAATCTTTTTGCTCTAATGCGGCTTGGTGTCTATAGTCCATTGAGGTTTTTAAATATGAATCATTGAAATCTGCTAGATTATCTCCTATGTATAAAATCACATCATAGTTTTCTCTCACTTTATTACGTCTTATTTCTTTGCTAGATATGCTATCTCTTGTCATCACATGCATTGAATCTGCAAATGGGAAATTTAATTTTTTTAAATTTTCTATTGTTGCATGCTTTTCGTCTGTATCCCTATTAGTGATATAAAAAATTGTAATTCCTTTTGATGCAGCATAATTAAAAAATTCTAGGGATCCAGGTATAGGTTTAGCATTAGCTAATGATGTCCATTCCTTCCATTTATCGGGAAAAACATATTTTTTGCTAACCAATGCAGCCTCATATGGACTATTATCTAAAACTGTCTCGTCTATATCAGTGATTATAGCTAAATTTTTAGCCTTGGGATTAGCTTTAATTTTTTGATCTACAATTTGTTTAGCAAGGTTGTAGCTTTGATAGCACATAGCTTCATATTCTGCAGCCCT
>JAHDSP010000498.1 GCA_018432645.1 Bacteroidales bacterium
AATTATAAATGTAAATGGACAAATGGAAGAGAAATATTTATTGGGTAAAATAGACCCTCGAAATGATAGTAATTTTGTTTTAGTAGATAAACAATTTAGCGAAAATGGCAAGGAAATATATCTAAGAAAAGAAGTTTATGAAGCTTTTAAAAAAATGTATGAAGCAGCACAAAATGATGGTGTAACATTAATAATTGTTAGCGGATTTAGAAGCTATGAATATCAAAAAAAATTATGGGAAGATAAATGGTTCGGATACACTCCAGTAAATAATAAAGATTTATATCTGGCTATACCTGATGATTTTGAAAGAACTAAAGAAATATTAAAATATACTGCAATGCCTGGAACATCTAGACATCATTGGGGGACAGATATAGACCTAAACAGTGTAGAACCATCATATTTCAATACTATTGAAGGGCAAAAAATTTACGAATGGTTACAAAAAAATGCTGATAATTATGGATTTTGTGAACCATATACATCATTTGACAAAAATAGACCTGATGGATATCAACCTGAACCTTGGCACTGGAGCTATTATCCTTTAGCTAGAAAATTGTTAGATGAATATCAAAAAACTATTAAATTTTTTATGATGATAGATTTTGCTGGTTATGAATTTTTTGATAAATTAGAAATAATAAATAAATATGTACTAAGTATTAATCCTAAATGTCTTTAAAATTTTTTATATATTTTTTTTGAAGTTAAATTAATATAATTTTGCAATATAAAAATAAAAAATATGGCTAAAAATACTAGATATATATTTGTAACTGGTGGAGTAGTTTCTAGCCTTGGCAAAGGTATTGTATCAGCTTCTGTTGGTAAACTTTTGCAATCTAGAGGTTATTCTGTTACAATTCAAAAACTAGATCCATATATCAATGTAGACCCAGGAACACTTAATCCTTATGAACATGGTGAATGCTATGTGACAGAGGATGGAGCAGAAACTGATCTAGATCTTGGACATTATGAAAGATTCATAAATATTAACACTTCTCAAGCAAATAATGTAACTGCTGGTAAAATATATTTGAATGTAATAGAAAAAGAACGTAGAGGAGATTATTTAGGTGAAACTGTACAGGTAATCCCCCATATCACCGATGAGATAAAATATCGCATTAGATTATTAGAATTTAATGGAGATTATGATTTTATAATTACTGAAATAGGCGGCACTGTTGGTGATATAGAATCATTACCATTCATAGAAGCTGTCAGACAGTTAAGATTAGAATTAGGTAAACGTGCTCTTGTTATACATTTGACTTTATTACCTTATTTGGCTAATATTGGTGAATTAAAAACTAAACCCACTCAACACTCTGTAAAAAATCTCCAAGAGTTAGGAGTACAACCAGATATTTTGATATGTCGTACACAAGTGCCTATTACAGATTCTGTTCGCCAAAAATTAGCTCTTTTTTGTAATGTAGAACCTCGTGCTGTTATAGAAAACATAGATTTAGATACTATTTATAAAGTACCTATAAAAATACTCGATGAGAAATTAGATGAAGTAATATTAGATAAATTTCAAATAGAAAATTCAAATAAATCAGACCTTACTAAATGGATAAATCTCCTAGATAAATTAGAAAATTATAAAAATGTTGTAAAAATAGCCCTCGTAGGGAAATATGTAGAACTAAAAGATGCTTATAAATCTATAATGGAATCATTTATTCATGCAGGAGCTTTTTTAGAAACAAAAGTACAACTAGATTTTATCAGCTCAGAAAATATTAAAGAAGATAATGTAAATGATTTACTTGCCCAATATCAAGCGATATTAATAGCACCTGGGTTCGGTGAACGCGGATTAGAAGGGAAAATTTTAGCATCCAAATATGCACGAGAAAATAATGTCCCTTTCCTAGGTATTTGTTTAGGCATGCAAATGGCGGTAGTAGAGTTTGCTCGCAATGTTTTAAATTTACAAGATGCTAATAGTAGAGAGATAGATCCAAGATGCTTAAACCCAGTAATAGATCTAATGGAAAATCAAAAAAAGATATCAGTTAAAGGCGGAACTATGAGATTGGGAGCATATCCTTGTAAAATTGCTAAAAATTCTAAATTATATGAATGCTATAGAGAAGATTTAGTCTACGAGAGGCATAGACATAGGCACGAGTTTAATAATAAATATTTAGAAATATTCGAATCACACGGAATGAGAGCTGTTGGTATAAATCCGACAGAACAATTAGTAGAAGCAGTAGAAATAGAAAATCATCCTTTTTATATCGGCGTACAGTTTCATCCAGAATATAAAAGTCGATTTGAAAAGCCACATCCACTATTCATAAGTTTGGTAATAGCAGCAATAGAGAGATTAAAAGGGGAATAATAGGGGGCATATGAATTAAGATAATTAAAATTATCTTAATTCATATGTTTTGAATATATTTTTATGTAAAGGATTTTATATGCTTATATTATAAAAATATATTATCTTTGCAAAAAAATTTTTGTAATATGAAAGATATAGTATCAAACCTCAAAGAGCACCTATCACAAGGTAAACAACTCAATTTAGAATTTCTCAATAA
>JAHDSP010000011.1 GCA_018432645.1 Bacteroidales bacterium
AAAATTTCATCTTTTTTTTGTGTCATATTTATAAAATTTTTTTGTTGTGGTACAAAATTAAATATTATTTTTTATCAGTTTTAATAAATAATATGTTGCAAATTTATAATTTAATTTTTAAACTCCAAATGTTTTTGAGTTTAAAATATTTCTGTTTATGATTTAGTGTTAAATTGTATTTTTGGTCCTCTAACGTTTATTGTGGGTAAATTATTTTACTATCCAATTGTTATTATTAATCCACAAATGCACACAAATAAGCACAAATTATAATTTAAAGTTTATTAGTGGTTAATGGTTAGTGATTAGTGATTAGTGATTAGTTGATTAGTTGATTAGTGATGGGATGAGGAGTTTAGCATGATATTAGTTATAAATTAAATTAACAAATTCACTCAAAAAACCAAATCATCAGTGTTAATTTGTGTAAATTTGTGGATAAAATTATATGCATTTGGGGTTGTTACTTATTGTACACAAATGAACACAAATTAAAAATTCAATCCCAAAATCTTTTAATCTCAAAAATCATGGTTCAGACAATTTAATTCTAGCTTTCTCTCTTTGTGTTCTTTGTGCCTCTTCTTTGAGAACTTTGTGGTTAATATTTAACTATCTAATAATAAATAAATTACAGAAGCTCAAAAATTAATTGAATAGAGAAAAAATTTATTAAAAAATTAATTCAGCTTCAGTTTTATTTTGTAAAGTATTTTTATCAATGCCTGGAGCCAATTTAATAACTTTTAAACCTTGATTAGTTACATCAATAATAGCTAAATCAGTGTAAATGCGAGAAACTACTGCGACACCTGTTAAAGGATAAGTACATTTCTTAACAATTTTAGGTGTACCATCTTTAGTAGTGTGGTTCATGATAACAAAAACATTTTTGACGCCTTGTACTAGATCCATTGCACCGCCGACAGCAGGAATATCATTTGGGCTACCAGTAGACCAATTAGCTAAATCTCCATTTTGAGATACTTGATATGCTCCCAAGATAGTAAAATCTAAATGGCCACCACGTATCATAGCAAAACTATCTGCATGATGAAAAAAACAAGCTCCTTTGATGGCAGTAATAGGCTTTTTGCCAGCATTTATCAAATCAAAATCTTCAGTACCAGGTGCTGGAGCTGGTCCTACGCCTAAAAGGCCATTCTCTGTATGTATGATAACTTCTCTACCCTGTGGTACATAATTAGCTATTAATTCTGGAATACCAATTCCAAGGTTAACATAAGAACCATCAGGAATATCATTGGCGACCAATTTGGCCATCTCTTCCTTGCTCCATCCGATATTTATTCTGTCCATGGATATTTTTTATTTTGACTTACTAAAACGTGCTCGTGTAAAGGATTAGCTACCTCCACTACTCTTTGCACAAAAATATTTGGAGTAACTATAATCTCTGGATCTATATCACCTACTTCAACAATTTTATTAACTTGAGCAATAGTTACTTTGGCAGCCATACACATTATAGGTCCGAAATTTCTACTTGTTTTATAATAAGTAAGATTGCCATATCTATCTCCTTGATAAGCTTTCACTAGAGCAAAATCAGCCTTTAAAGCATATTCTAAAACATATAATTTCTCATCAATTTCTCTAATTTCTTTACCCTCAGCTAATGGTGTTCCTACGCTAGTAGGAGTATAAAATGCGGGTATGCCCGCACCACCACAGCGAATACGTTCTGCTAGAGTACCTTGTGGCACAAGTTCTACTTCTATTTCTCCATTGCAATATAAATCAGGAAAAACTTCTGAAAAAGCTGTTTTAGGATACGAACAAATGATTTTTTTAACGCGTTTATGCTCTAATAATGCTGCTAATCCTACATGTCCACTTCCAGCATTATTACTGATGATAGTTAAATTTTTTGCTCCTTGATCAATTAATGCATGAATTAATTCAATAGGGCTACCAGCCTCACCAAATCCACCTATCATAATAGTAGCACCATCAAAAATGTCTGCAATGGCTTCCTTAGGTGTTTTAAAGACTTTATTAATCATGATGAATAAAATTAATTATGATCTTTCAGAAATTTTATGATGTTTCTGAGCTTCTAAAATATTTTTTTCTAAATTATTTTCTATCTCTTCTAATTCATCTTCATAGAAAAATTTATCAGCTTTATAAGGTTTCAGATTAGCAATGTTACTAGTTTGCTCATCATACTCGGCAAAAAATACATTATCGCACCAATTCATATCTCTACCTTCATTAATTTTAAGTGCAAAAATTCTATCATTATCTATTTTAGTATCACCTATGAGAGAAATTTTACCAGCAGATAAAGTCATAGTAATATATCTGGTAGGACGATTAACAGAAGCTAAACTTTTGTATATTTTATTAAACACTTTATTAATATCTGATAAAGGACGAGTGAAATATTCCACTTCTCCTGTAGGACGTGGTATATACATAGCATGGAAACTGACACCTAGCATAGCGAAGATATTAGCTAAATCTATCCAGTTTTGAGCAGAGCGATCTACATCGATATTACCATTTTCATCTTCATACATACTTATATGATTCATAATAGGACTTTGGCTTTTGAGATTCACACCGTAGCTTTTTAATCTACGAATAGCAGCGATAGTAGTGATATTCATTATCTCTCTTGGAGTTGAGAAATGAGATACTATCATAGGTTGCACACCATTATCATAAAGCAATTTGAATAAGTTTAGCATCTCATCATATTTATGAGATAAAATTTTCTCTGGATAATAGCTGAGAACTCGAGTACCTAATCTAACTGTGCGGATATGAGATAATTCTGGATCCTCGATGATAGGAATTATATACTCTCTGTATCTGGCAGGAGTGATGTAGCCAGCATCTCCACCAGTTATCAATATATCAGAAATTTCTTTATGTCTTTTCAAATAGCCGATTACTTGTTCTATACTTTTCTGAGCAAACATATCTTCGTCACCTCGCACCTGAGCATGACGGAAGCAATAAGTACAAAAGCCAAAACAATTTTGCGTTTGCTCATCTAAGATTAAAACTACAGATGAATATTTATGCTGTAAGCCATCTAAAAGTTCTAATTCTCCATTTTCATTAATATATATAGGTTTATTCAATTTTTGTTTACCATCATGAGGATTAGTCTCTTTAATATAATCT
The DNA here is from genome assembly GCA_018432645.1 of Bacteroidales bacterium. Lineage (GTDB taxonomy): Bacteria > Bacteroidota > Bacteroidia > Bacteroidales > DTU049 > DTU049. The sequence continues at coordinate 3,160 of JAHDSP010000011.1, forward strand.
TTTACTATTGCTTCTCTCTCTTCATCTGTTTTAGCTGCTAATATTTTTTGTCTAGCAGTCTCACGAACCATATCTGGCTGAGGGAAAGTGAGATAAAATAAAGGATCATTTTGATAATTATTCCAATCAATTAAATTTAGCACGTGAGCAGTTACCATAAATCTATAAACATGTATAAAAACCTCTCTCTCTGGTATTTTGTCAATGATAATGCCATGCTTAGCTAATTTATCTACGATTTCTCTAAATCCTTTTAAGCCCACCCATCTATCTTTTTCATTAAAATCTATTTTATTAGGATTTTTCATTAATGAATATTGTGGATAAGCAGTTTGTAACCTTGATAACAAGCTCAAAGGCAAAAGATTTTCATTTTTTACGATATCCATCATTTCTTCTGAAAAATGATATCGATTCATCAAATTATTTAATTCTGTTTCAGTAAATAAAACTTTTTCTGCACACATTTTTTTAATAATATTTTATTGATTATGCAAAAATAAAAAATATTTTTTGATTTATTAATAAGAAATTAAAATTAATTTCATTAAAAAGACATTTTTGGATTATATATTTCTTTAAATAATAAAAAAAATTAAATAAGGAATAGGGAGTTTTTTTCTAATAAGTTTCTTATTTCTACTTTTTTTAATTTATTGAAGGATACTATTTCAATAATTATAATAATATAAAATATTACATATTTATCAAATTATTTACATGTAGTATACTAAATTTAATAGAAAAAGATAATTTTTTAAAATAAATTATCTTTATATTAAAAAAAAATATATAATTTTGTAATAAATATGAAAAAAATTTATGAAAAAATTAGTAATTATTTTGATTGTTTTAATCTCATTATTAATGGGAAATATTTTAGAAGCACAAAATGTAGGTATAGGTAGTACCTCATTTACACCTGATGCTTCTGCAGGATTAGAAATAAATTTTTCAGATAAAGGATTGCTAATACCACGTGTAGCAATTCAAAGTACAACAACACCAACTCCTGTTTCTTTGCCAGCACAAAGTCTATTAATATACAATACAAATACCTCAGGTACAGTACCGTATAATGTGTTTCCAGGCTTTTATTATTGGGATACGACAGGAATAGATAGTTGGGTGAGAATAGCTGAATATAATAAAGTATGGTTATTAGGTGGCAATTACAACACAAATCCATCAAATAATTTTGTTGGTACAATTGATTCTAAAGACTTAGTATTTAAAACAAATAATATAGAACGAATAAGAATAAAGTCTGATCCGACGGTAACTAATATTAGGGTGGGCATAGGAACAGCCTGGGCAACGCCATATCCAGGAGGGTCCACTCCTACGCTTTTAAGCATATATGATGGTGGAAATACTATAAATGATTTTGCATTATTACAATTAGGCTCCAATAAAAGAACATCAAATACAAAAGTAGGAGAAATAAATTTCCATTCTTCTGTTAGTGATCCTAGTGATAGACGTACCGCTGCCATAGAAAGTTATTTAACAGCAGTAAAAGATTCCACAAAATTATCTGGAGATCTTAGATTTTTTACTAATGATACAATTTTACAATATTGTACAGAAAAGATGAGAATTACTTCTAATGGGAATGTGGGTATAGGTACAGAAAATCCTCAATCTATGCTTACTGTAGAAAAAAATTTTAATACTTCACCAGTCATATTAACTTCTAATACTACTATTAATATAGATTGTTCAAAAGCCAATATTTTTATATTAACGGCTGAGCATAATGCTACTATTATTGCAACAAATTATGTCGCTGGACAATATATTTATCTAATAATCAAAACTTCTGGCTCAACGAGTAAAACTTTAACTTTTTCTACAGGTATAAAAACTAATTCCACCACATTAAATACTGGGACTAATGCCGATAAATATTATATTTTGCATTTTATATCTGATGGCAATTATTTATTAGAGCTTAATAGAACAAGTGCTTTATAATTAATGATTATATAATATTAATTTTATATAGCAAAATTAAAAAAATTATATATATTTGCATTATAAAACCAAAATTTTTTAATATGAAACGTACATTTTTATTATTGTTATTTGTATTAGTTAATATTTTAGTATTCGGGCAATACAATGAAGTGATTTATGATGAGGAGAATAACCTACATCATATACAAATAGTAAAAATCGATGAAGCCCAAGCTAAGGCCAATCAACTAATAAACATTAAAACGCCAATAGTTTTTACATCATTTGCTATCGGATGGAAAATAGAACAAGAAATTTCGCCTTCAGAGATTACTATAAGATATAGAGTTCATAAGCCGCAAAAAGGTTGGACAGAATGGAAAGAAGATGAAGCATACATCACTCCTAATGAAACTCGATGGCA
>JAHDSP010000266.1 GCA_018432645.1 Bacteroidales bacterium
ATAAAAAAACCGTGGATTCATCAAATCCCAATTATCATCGTCATTCCATTCGCTTACCTGGACACGATTAGTCTCGTCCAGGTGCATATTTCATAACCATTTGCACGCACAATAGGCAATGTTTATTTGGTGAAATTGTTGATGGAGAAATAATGATGAATAAATTCGGAGAATTGATAAAATCTGAATGGCAGAAAACACGCATTATTCGCCCAAATATTGTTATTGATGCATTCGTTATTATGCCAGGAATTTTAATTATTAATGATGAATTTTGTTATCATAGAGACACGTTGCAACGTGTCTCTATGATAACAAAATATTTTTATAATTATTTTTCTTTATTTGAATTATTATCCTGATTTTTTATTAATGCTTTATGAGAAAGTTTAAATTTACCAGTTTTAGTATCGATGTCTAAAATTTTGACTTGAACATGATCACCTACTTTATAGTAATCATTTACATCATTTACACGTTTATTATCAATTTCTGAAATATGTAAAAGGCCTTCTTTACCTGGCAATATTTCCACAAAAGCTCCATAAGCCTGTATAGATTTCACGATGCCATCAAAAACATCACCTATTTGAGGAACAGTAGTAATAGCTTTGATTTTATTAACAGCTTTTTCTAAACCTTCTTTATTAGTAGAGAAGATATCTACTACAGCCATATCACCTGCTTCTTCTATGACGATAGTGCTATTAGTTTCTCTTTGTAGTTCTTGAATCACTTTACCACCTACACCTATGACAGCACCCATAAATTCACGAGGAATTGTTAATTTCTTATAACGTGGTACATTGGGTTTATAGTCAGGTCTACTGGTAGAAATGGTTTGATTCATTATATTTAATATATGTAATCTTCCTTTTTTTGCTTGTATTAGAGCCTCTGATAAAACTTGAAATGACAATCCTTTTACTTTAATATCCATTTGGCAAGCAGTAATGCCATCAGCTGTACCAGCTACTTTGAAGTCCATATCGCCGAGATGATCTTCGTCTCCTAGGATATCACTTAAAACTGCATATTTACCAGTAGTTTCATCCATTATCAGTCCCATTGCGATACCTGATACAGGTTTACTCATTTTAACACCAGAGTCCATTAGTGCTAAAGAACCTGCACATACTGTAGCCATTGATGAGCTGCCATTAGATTCTAATATATCTGATACCACTCTGATAGTATAAGGATTATCTTCATTGCGTACTATCATATTTTTTAATGCTCTAAGAGCCAAATTACCATGTCCTATTTCTCTGCGTCCCAAGCGTAATGGTTTAACCTCGCCCGTAGAAAAAGGTGGAAAATTATAATGTAATAAAAAATTACTTGTCCCTTCGTAGACTGCTCCATCTATTAATTGTTCATCAAGTTTTGTACCTAGAGTAACAGTTGTTAAGCTTTGTGTCTCTCCTCGAGTGAAAATAGCAGAACCATGTGCAGAGGGTAAATAATTAACTTCGCACCAAATAGGTCTGATTTCATCTAAGGCACGCCCATCTAATCTTTTGCCATCTTCTAATATCATCTGTCTAACTGCTCTTTTGTGCAAATCATGGAAATATCTATTTACCATTGATGTTATTTCAGCTTTCTCATCTTCAGAAAATTGATTTAGAAATTCTTCTTTAATAGCATCAAATTTTTCTTGACGTTCTTTTTTAGAAGTTAAATGTTCTCGAGCTACTGATAAAACTTTGTCATAGCAGAAATCTTCTAATTTTTGTTTAATTTCTTCGCTATTTACTTCGTGGTCATAGATGCGTTTAGGGTTACCCGCTTTTTCTCTTAAGCGCATTTGACCTTCGATTTCTAGTTTAATATATTCATGAGCTATCTTGAGAGCTTCTATTATAGTGTTTTCATCCACTTCTTTGCTCTCTCCCTCTACCATATTAATGTCAGTTAATGTGCCACCAACCATTAAATCTAAATCAGCTAATTCTATCTCATCAATTGTAGGATTTATTTTGAATTCACCGTTTATTTTAGCTACTCTAACTTCTGAAATTGGTTGGCCAAAAGGAATGTCTGAAATAGTAAGTGCTGCGGATGCTGCTAATGCTGCAAAAGCATCTGGCGGATAATTAGGATCTGCACTGATAAGATATACTAATACTTGAGTTTCTGCATGATAGTTTTCTGGGAAAATGGGCCTCAAAGCACGATCTACTAATCTAGCAATAAGTATTTCGTATTCTGATGGTCTAGATTCTCTTTTTAGAAAACCACCAGGGAAACGACCTGCTGCAGCATATTTCTCTTGATATTCTACTGTTAATGGCATAAAATCTGCGTCTGGAGTAGGCTCATTTTTGGAAACTGCTGTTGCTAAAAGCATCATATCTCCACATTTCACTATTACTGAACCATCAGCTTGTTTAGCTAATTTGCCTGTTGATATTTCTACTACCTGTCCATTTGGTAGATTAATTGTCTCTTTAATTTCTTGCATCTGATAATTTTTTATTATTAATAAATAAAAATATAATTAGCAAAAATTATTCACTAATTATATTTAAAATTCTGAAAAAAGCTCATTAAAATTTGAAAAAGATAGATTTATCTTTAAAAAATCATCTACGTATATTAAGTTGTTTGGTAACATCAATATATTTATCGTAATTTTCTCTTTTTAAATATTTTAATAAACGTTTACGTTTATTAACCATAGTCAATAGAGAACGTTTTGCAGAAAAATCTTTTTTATTTTCTTTCATATAATCTGTTAAATGCAGGATTCTTTCTGTCAAAATAGCTATTTGCACAGCAGTGTCACCTGTATTATTTTCATTTCCGCCAAATTTTATAGCCAGTTCTCTTGTTTTTTCTGGTGTTAAATACATATTCCTAAATTTTAGAGTGCAAAATTATAAAAAATTTTTTATTTAAAAAAATAATTTCTTTTTCAATTTATAAAAAATTAAAATAAAAAAGTCGAAGCACAGCTTCGACTTTTTTAGCAGAGAAATTATGTAAAAAAATTAATATTGTTCTATTTTTAATTGATAAAAACTACGAGGATGTGAACATGCAGGGCATACTTTAGGTGGTTCGGTACCGATATGCACATAACCACATTCTCTGCAAAACCATACTACTGGTTGATCCTTTTTAAAGAATGTACCAGCTTCTACCTCTTTTAGAATTTTATCATAACGTTCAGCGTGGTGTTGCTCGGCCACAGCAATAGCTCTCAATCTATTAGCTATAGCAGTATAGCCTTCTTTCTCAGCAACATCAGCAAATTCTGGATACATACTTGTAAATTCATATGTTTCGCCTGCTATTGCTGCTTTTAAATTATCTATTGTTGTGCCTAAGGTAGTGGGAGCACTGGCTTCTACAGTAATTTCATCTAAATTTTCAGTAGATTCTTTTTTTAGTTCATTAATATGTTTAAATAACCAGCTAGCATGCTCACGTTCATTATCTGCTGTCATAGTAAATATTTCAGCTATTTGCTCATAACCTTCATTTTTTGCTATTTTAGCATAAAAGGTATAGCGATTCCTAGCTTGACTTTCTCCTATAAAGGCTTTTACTAAATTTTTAATTGTTTCTTTCATAATATTTTATTTTTTAATGATTCTATCAGGATTATCTTCGATAAATTGGAGCCATTTATTTTTTCTAAAATGTAAATCTTCTTTAGGTATTATACTAGAATAATCTGAATAATAATGACATAAAGCTATTGCTGCAGCATCTGTAGCATCGAAAGGTAAAGAATCATCTTTTATTTGAAGTATATTATTTATCATGCCTGCTACTTGTTCTTTAGATGCTCTACCATTGCCTGTTACAGAAATTTTTACTTTTCTAGGAGCATACTCATAAATATCAATGCCATACTCTAATGCAGCAGCTATCACTACACCTTGTGCACGTCCTAGCTTTAGCATAGATTGCACATTTTGTCCATAATAAGGCCCTTCTATTGATAATACATTTGGCTTATGAAAATTTATTAATTCTTTTACCGTTTTATGTATTATTTTAATTCGCTCAAAATGATCTTTTACCTTCTTTACATTTATACATCCTATGTCTATAGTAAATAGATTATAATTATCTACTCCTATTATAGCGTAACCTGTTATATTAGATCCTGGATCTATTCCTAATATTTTATAACAATTATTTAAATCCATTAGTATTTATTTAGCTTTTTATATCAAATGTCAAAATTAGTTAAAATATTTCTATTATTAAAAATTATTTCGGATTATTAAAATATAGAGGTAATGAGGATTTATTTGGAATTATTGAATTATCATCTAGCATCATTTGTCCATTTATCCATACTTTATCAATAGTAATTGGAATTATAAAATTCTCGTATGGGCTCCATTCACATTTATATTTCAGTTTATCACTAGTTATCAATTCATGAGCATTATTCTTTACTATTACTAAATCTGCGTAATATCCTTCACGGATAAAACCTCTTTTATCAATTCTAAATATTTGAGCTGGTTTATGAGCCATTTTATTTATTAAATCTGGTAAAGACAAGAAATTTTTTTCTGCCAGAGCCCACATCAGACCTAATTCATGTTGAATAGACGGTATGCCAGACGGAGACAATTCATAAGAATTCAATTTTTCATTTTTCAAATGTGGTGCATGATCACTACCAATAGTATCAATAAAATTTAAAGAATTTAATAATTGTAATCTTTGCTCTTTAGTAGATTTTATTGATGGATTTACTTTTATTAAATTGCCATAAGTAGTATAATCTGATAAATCGAAATATAGATAATGTGGACAAGTTTCAACAGACAAATCAGAAAGTTTATTTTTAAATTTATAAATGAAATTTAGCTCATTTATGTGAGAAATATGTAAATAATGCAAACGAGTATTATATTTGTTTGCAATCGATAAAATATCTTTGGCTGCATTGATGCACGCATCTATATTTCTAATAATTGGATGAATAAAAACATCGTTATCAAAAAGATCTAAATACAACTCTTTATTTGAGCTGATTGTAGTATTATCCTCTGCATGTACAGCTATCAAATATGGTAATTGAAAAACTTGATTAATTACAGTTGGATTTTTGAGTGATAGATTGCCAGTAGTATTGCCCCAAAAAACTTTTATACCAGCTAATTCACTAGGTTCTATTTTTTGTATTTCAGAGAAATTATCATCTACAGCTGCCAGATAGAAACCATAATTTATGAAAGAATCTTTGCTAGCGATATCTAATTTCAGCTCTAGAAGGCTTTTATCAGTAGTAGGTGGCAGAGTATTTGGCATATCTATAAATGAAGTGACACCTCCATAGAGAGCTGCTAATGACTCTG
>JAHDSP010000522.1 GCA_018432645.1 Bacteroidales bacterium
ACTCAAACAAAACGTAAATCAGGTATATTAATTCCTACTTTTGGTGAAAGTGCTAATAGAGGTTTCTTTTTAGAAAATGGTGGTTATTATTTTGGCATTTCTGATTATGTAGATTTAGCTTTACGTGGTGATATCTATTCTAGAGGCAGCTGGGCTCTCAAAACAGAAACTAATTATAAGAAGAGATATAAATATGAAGGTAATTTTCAAGCTAGTTTTGCTCATAATAAATTTGGTGAAAAGGGCTTTAGTAATTATGAAGTTTATAATGATTTTTTTGTCCGCTGGACTCATAAACAGGACCCAAAAGCTCATCCTACTAATAGATTTAATGCAAATGTACAATTAGGTTCTTCTAATTATAATAAATTTAATCCATCATCTGCTAATGATTATTTATCTAATACTTTCTCTTCGTCTATATCATATTCTACCATACTATTTAGGACTTTTAACCTCAGTCTCAATGCTAGACATACGCAGAGCAATACTACTCATCGTGTAGATGTTTCATTGCCAGATATTAATCTATCTTCTAATACTATTTATCCTCTACGACCAAAAAAGTTGACTAAACCTCTGAAATGGTATCAAAATTTGAATTTCAGATATCAAATGCAAGCTAAAAATAATCTCTCTCGACCAGATAGTATTTTTTTCAAAAATCTTAGTTTGAATGATTTTAATATGGGTATTCAACATAATTTACCTATTTCATTAAATGTTAATCTTTTAAAATATTTACAATGGTCTAATCAGTTTAATACAAATTGGCGTTGGTATTTTAAAACAATTAATAAAACTTGGGATCCTATAGATAGCACTGTGGTCGTAGATACTTTGTCTAAATTTAGAACTCCATTAGATATATCATATTCTACTTCTTTATCTACCAGGTTGTATGGTATGTATTCATTTGGTAAATTCCCTTTACGAATAATCAGACATGTCATCACTCCATCTATTAGTTACACTTGGCGACCAGATTTTAGCAAAGATCCATGGAATTATTATGATTATTATCTTTATCCTAATGGAGAGCAATGGTATAGCCCATTTGAGGGAGCTATCTTTGGCTATCCATCACGAGGCAAATCATCTGCTATCAGTTTAATGATTTCTAATAATTTAGAAGCTAAAGTGAGACAAAGAACAGATACTGGTGAAATGTTAAAAAAAATCGTTTTGATAGAGAATTTATCTATTAGCTCAAGCTATAATTTTGCAGCTGATAGTTTCCAGTTATCACCAGTTATAATCTCAGCTCGTACAAAATTGTTTAAAAATTTTGAACTTCGTTACGCTTTAGGATTAGATCCATATTATTATGACCCTGCTGGTAAACGTATTGATGAGTTTCAATATAATATAAATAAAAAATTATTTAATACCCAAAATCAAGAATGGAATTTCAGTGGTAATTTTATTTTTAAATACCCAAATGTCAAAAAAAATCAAGCTCAACCATCAAGTAGCTCTACTAAAAAGACATATCCTAATTTTAATGTTACCATTGGCATAAATCTGAGACATTACAGTACATATATACACGAGACGAATATAGATTTTACAAAATCAGTTGTTGCTAATGGAAATGTAGAGTTTACACCTAATTGGAGTATTTCATTTATGACTGGTTACGATTTTGATTTGAAAGATTTCACTTATACTTCTATAAATATACACCGCGATTTGCATTGTTGGGAAATAATATTAAACTGGATACCTACTGGTTTTCGTAAATCATATAATTTCACTATTC
>JAHDSP010000542.1 GCA_018432645.1 Bacteroidales bacterium
ATAGTTATATATTCAGTGATACTTACTGGATTATTTATGTAATATTACCAAATATTTTTACTTTTGCAATAAAAGGATTACACATTTATATATTGTAATGAATTATCAATATTTATTGAGATGATACTATTTGATTTTTATAAATAAAAACATGAATTCATTTATTATTCCTATGATAGGATTTATTTATAAAACATTTTATTAAATCTGAGGATATAAGAAAAAAATTTTTTAACCAATTAAATTAAAAATATATGAAGGACAATTGTTACATTGGTGTAGATATTGGGGGGACAAATACAAAATATGGATTAGTAAACAAAAAAGGAGAAATAATTTTTTCAGGCTCTTTTAATACTAAATTATACAAAAATCCGAAAGATCTTGCTAGTGACATATATACTGAATATATCAATAAAAGTAATGAACAGCACATAAAAGCTAGTGGAATAGGTATAGGAGCTCCCAATGGCAATTTTTATAGTGGTTGCATTGAATTTGCACCTAATTTGAATTGGGGAGAAAATATTCCTATAGCTAATATTTTTGGTGAAATATTTCAATTACCTGCGATACTAACAAATGATGCTAATGCTGCTGCAATAGGTGAAAAATTTTTTGGTGCTGCAAAGGAGATGAAAGATTTTGTAGTGCTAACAATAGGTACTGGATTAGGAAGTGGAATTTTCGCAAATGGAAATATTATACATGGCAAAAATAGTTATGCTGGTGAACTAGGACATACTACAATAGCAGAGAGTAATCGCAAATGTAGTTGTGGTAGAATAGGTTGTCTAGAAACATATGTATCATCTAGAGGAATTTTGCAAACATATAAAGAGAAATGTGCTTCTAATGATAGAGAAATTGTACCAAATGAAATGACTACTAAAGAAATCTATAATTTGGCATTAAGAGGTGATGAAATAGCAATTGAAACATATAAAACTACTGGTGAAGTATTGGGACGTTCTTTAGCAAATCTCATTTTAATACTAGATCCTGAAGCAATATTTTTGTTTGGAGGAATAGCCAATGCTCATCCAATACTAATACCTACTATAACAGAAGTCATAAATAATAATGTATTGTTGTTATTTGAGGACAAAGTTAAAATATTGCCCTCAGCATTAATAAATAAGAATGCAGCTATATTAGGGAGTACGGCGTTGTTTTATTTAAAAGATTCGAATTAGGCGTTTAAGTAATAGAACGATAATTTTTTAAGAGTTTAAAAAATTATCGTTAAAAGGTTTTGAAATTAACAAATTTTTGTTATACTTTACAGTATGTTATTCATATCTTTGACTAACTATCTCTCTATACTTGTCCCACGCCCATCTGTCGTGCGATGACA
>JAHDSP010000409.1 GCA_018432645.1 Bacteroidales bacterium
CAATTTAGATAATATTGATAGTTTAATAAATGATACTGATTTCCTTAAAGATTTTATATTATTAAATAATAATTTAGGTGGAGCAATAGATTTAGGTATCACTTATAAGCCAACAGAAAAGATAACTTTAGGATTATCTGTAATAGATTTAGGATTTATCAATTGGAAAAATGATCCATTAAATTATGTAAGTACTAATGATGAGGCTACATTTACATTTACAGGAATAGATGTTTCCCCATTAATAGCTGGGTCAGATTCTGCCTTTGATGAGAATATGGATAATTTATTAGATTCTATTAAAGATATATTTAATATGGATTCTACATTTAATTCATATACTACGTGGTTGCCTACAAAAATATATTTGACATTTAAATATGATATTAGTCCTAAAACTTCATTTGGTGGTGGAGCCCAATTAATGTTTGTTAATAAAAAATTATCACCTTCGTTTCATGTATATGCATTACATAAATTTAGTCATATTTTCCAAGCTACAATTAATTATTCAATAGCATATAGGAATTATTCTAATCTTGGCTTTGGCTTTGCTTTGACATTATCACCATTTCAATTTTATCTAACGACAGATAATCTATTAGGTCCACTAATTTATGATGAATATCAATATTATGATGAAGAAGATAATAAATTTGAATATGTCAATATACCACGTAATTTAAAATTTCTAAATGTACATTTTGGTTTTAATTTTGCATTTGGTTGCAAAGCTAAGAAATATAGAGCCCCATCAATAAGTTTATGATAGGGTAAAGAAGGAGGGGACTTCGAAGTGGTAAAGGGAAAGGAATTAGTTTATATTAATGATTTGTTTAAATTAAGTAATGATATTTATTTAGTAAATTTATAATTTTTAAATTCTTTATTTATGAACTTTTGTATAAATATTTTCTTAAATTTTAATTTTTAATCATTTTCTTTATAATCTATAATACATAAAGTATTAACAGTAATTTATTTAAATTCATATATCATTATTTAGTTTAAACATTTATTAAAATGAATAATTTTTATTTATTTAAGCGTTTAATTAATAATTCAAATATTTCTGGTTTATTCACATTAATAACTATTAATTGATTTTTAATAAATTAATAGTTAATTTACTTTTCTTTGTCAACCACACAAAGAAAAGTAACAAAAGAAAAGTCTCCGCTGGGGAAATGATTTGATAAAACTACGCAATCACCTCGTGGGGTTTACAAACTCGCAAGCTTTAGCTTGCTCAAACAGTGTAAACCCTTCTTCCTAACGCTGCTTGCTTGTTTTATTGCAAATCATTTCCCAATGCGGTTTTACTAGAGCTTATTAATTATTGTAAAAGAATTCTTTTATAGTACTAAATGTTGAAAAAGACTTTATTATCTATACGTCTATTTCAAATCAATTATTTGTTTAAATTAAGTAATGATATACTTTCTAATAAAAATATCCATTTTTATTAGATGATTTCAAATAGAATAAGATTTTATTAATTTTTATAAATTTCAAAATAAATTTTATAAAATGCTTTATAGATATAGTAAATATAAATATTTTACATTTATGTAAATATCATTACTTAATTTAAACATTAATTTTAAAATATATATGATTCCTTAAACGCTACTTTAATCATATTAAAATATCATTGTTTTTTTACTATGCATTTTGTTTTCAAATAATTCAATATAAGTATCCTTTATATTAGAAATAAGATTATCAATTGAGTAATTTTTCATTATGAAATCTTGTCTATTTTCGAGGATACTATCATCAATGAAATGTCCATTAACAAGTTTTAACATTGCATTTGATAAAGCATTTGCATCATTTTTATTAATTAGGATAGCATTTTCTTTCACTATATCTATTACACCACCTACATTAGTAGAGATAATAGGTAATTTACTAGCTTGTGCTTCTATCAAGCTAACAGGAGTGCCTTCATTATTGGATGTTAATAAAATAGCATCTGATGCAGCCATTATATAATCTATATCATTTCGCCAGCTTGTAAAAATTATATCTTCATCACCATTTACTGTTTTATAGGAATATTTCAGATTATTAATATTTGCATATTCCATTAATTCTGTCCTTAGCTCGCCATCACCAACAAATAAAATCTTTATTTGTTTATTAGTTTTATTTTTAATCATACTTAAAGCATCGATAACTAATTTATGATTTTTTATAGGAACAATTCTGCCGACAAGACTAAAGACAAAAGTATCATTTGATATATTAAATTCTGCTCGTATTTTATTGCTTTTATTTTCTTTATCTATAGTAAATTTATTTAGCTCAAAGCCTAAAGGTATTACTTTTACCTTATTATCTGGTGCTATTTTATATTTTTCGCATAAATCTTTTTTTTGATTATTACTCAGAGCTATTAATAGGTCAGTTTTTTTAGCCAGCTCTTTTTCTAAAGAAATATAAAAATTCGTTTTCATATTATCAAAATATGAATCAAAAACATGTCCGTGAAAAGTATGAACGATCACTGGAACATTTGAGTGATATGCTGCCCATCTGCCTATAGCACCAGCTTTAGATGCGTGAGTATGTACTATTTGCGGATTAAAATCTTTGATAATTTGCTTGATTTTTTTATATGCTAATAAATCATAATATGGTGAAATTTCTCTTTTCAATTCGGGTAAAATAAGAGGTTCTATATCAAGAGAATGAGGTATTTCTAGTGAAGAGGCTTCATATTTACCATTTTTGCCACCTATTAGTAATGTTTCAAAATTATCATTTAAATATTTTGCGAGATAGCTAGCATTGTATGTGGGGCCACCGAGATTAAATCTATTTAAAATTCGAAGTATTCTGATTTTGCTCATATTTTCTATTCCATATATTATTCAATACATATAATGTGTAAAATAATCTATCTGAATTTTTAGCAAATTTATATAAATTATTTTTATTATTATACAAATTTTTATTTAAAATTAATTTAAAATTATCATTCAGCCCCTTGTTTACAAAATCATTTAATAAAAAATCATTCATCCATTTTTTAATTGGTACTTCAAAGCCATGTTTGGGTTTATTTAAAATATAATCTGGCAAAATATCACTGAATATATTTCTTATTAGGATTTTATTTGTATTTTTATTAAACTTTAATGAATTAGTAATTTTGAAAACATTATCTACCAGATCATAATCTAAAAAAGGAGAACGTATTTCCGTAGAGTTAGCCATACCTATAAGATCTGTTTTTCTCAACATATCGCCCTCTAGAACTGTAGTGAAATCAGTAGCTAAAATATTTTGATCTTCAATAAATTTATCTTGTAATAAATTAATTTTTTCTTTGAACTCAGGACTTTCAATAATATCAGGATTCAAAACTTTATTTATTAAAAAAACATCATTTATAGCTGTTAAATAAAAGTATCTATTAAAACCTTGTAAATTAAAAGCATTAGAAAATTTTTTTAATTGTCGCAATTTATTACTTAAAAAATTATTGGAATTATAATTATCCAGAATAAAATTTTTACCCAAAAATGAAATTAGTTGATTAAATAGAGTTTTTTCATTTAATCTAGCCCATGCCTTGTATTTATTATAACCTCCAAAAAGTTCATCTGCACCATCACCTGATAAAACTACTTTGACAAAAGGCTTAACGGCATTTACGAGAGTATAAAGTGCTATAGCAGAGCTATCAGCAAAAGGTTCATCAATATAATTAATCGCATTATTTATTGAATTTATCAAATTTTTTTCTTCAATAGGAATTATCTGATGAGATATATTATTATCTATAGCAAATTTACTAGCAATGACAGATTCATCATAATATGGTAAATCTGGAAAACTAATGGTATATGCTGTAATATCAGGATTAAATTTATGTGCTAAAAAAGTAATTATAGAAGAATCTATACCGCCACTCAAGAATGTTCCTACAGGAACATCAGCATTTAATCTAATTTGTACACTTTTTTCTAATAAGGATTTTATATTATTAATATTAGTAATTGCTTCATCATTATTCAATGTTTCAGTTGGTAAATTATAGTACTTATTTATTGTTATTTTATCCCCATCATAAATAAGATAACTCGCTGGAGGTAATTTTTTTATATTTTCAAAAGCACAAAAGGGGCTAGGGATATAAGTAAGAAACAAATATAAAGCAATTGCAGAATAGTCGAAATCACAAGGAATATTCATAGCTCTTAAAGCTTTTATCTCTGAAGCGAAAAACAACTGATCCTGATTATAAAAATAATAAAGTGGTTTATCTCCAAACCTGTCTCTAGCTAGCAATAATTTATTCTCATAAGCATCATAAAAAGCAAGAGAGAAAAAACCATTAAACATATTAAGAGCTTCATTGCCGAAATGGATTAATGCATACAAAGCAACCTCTGTATCAGAGCTAGTTATAAATTTATATCCTAAAGATAAAAGTCTATTTTTTATATCTTTATAATTAAAAATTTCACCATTTAAAATCACAACATACCTATGACTATCGTCCCACATGGGTTGATTAGCTGTTTGATCTAAGATAGATAATCTGGTATGACAAAACAATAATTTAGAATTGATAATTTCATATTTTTGAGAATCATGCCCTCTTTGTCTAAGGGAATCACATACATTTTTAGCAATAAAATCAGGATATAAGTTTTTTATAAAATCAGAATAGATACCAGCAATGCCGCACATATAGTTA
>JAHDSP010000408.1 GCA_018432645.1 Bacteroidales bacterium
AATAAATCTGTAAAGAAATTTACTGCTATAGTAACTGTAGTTCCAGAGATTACCAAGAGATTAAAGCAATATAATGATAAAACTGTAGAAGTGAGAAATTATCCAAAGTTGAATGAATTTGCAAAAATAAATGTGCGATGGGAAGATAGAGAGGATGCTATGGTTTACATTGGTAGTATATCAGAGATCAGGGGAATATATGAGATGATGCAAGTAGCCTATAAAACAAAAATTAAGCTGCATTTAGCTGGCAATTTTTCTACTCCATCATTAGAAACTGATTTGCAAAACCATAAAGAATGGGAGCAAGTGATTTATCATGGAGTCTTAGGCCGAGATGAGGTAGTAGCATTACTTTCTAAAGTAAAAATTGGATTACTTTTATTACACCCTGTGCCCAATTATTTAATAGCATTAAGTACAAAAATATTTGAATATTTAGCTGCTGGGTTACCGATTATTGCATCTGATATACCTCTTTATAAAGAAATTATAGAAGTAAATAATTGTGGCTTTTGTATTAATCCATTTGATATCGAGTCAATAGCTGATAAAGTTAATCTTTTAATAAATAACAATCAAATAGCTGAGGAAATGGGCTTAAATGGTAGAAATGCAATTGAGAAATATTATAATTGGGAAAATGAGGAGAAAAAATTAATAGAATTGTATAAAACAATATAAAAAGGGACTAAAAATTTAGTCCCTTTTTAAAAAAATTTTGAATTTTAATGATTTACTTAAATAAATTATCAGTTTTACTAGCTGAGTAATTAATTTTATATGCACCAACTTTTCTAAGTTCTTGTTTCACATCAGTAACTATACCCATATGAACATTTCGATCTACTTTAAGAGAAGTAATTAAGAATGGTCTGTCTTGCTCTGGACGAGCAGCGCGTTCACTTTCGATAAAAGCACTTATTTGTTCTACAGTTCCAAATTGATCATTTAATTGAATACGAGGTTCTGATCCATATATTTCTATACTTGTAGGGGTCCCTATGTATATGTATGATACTAAATTTTTCCTTTCTAATTTTTGCACTTCGGTAGCAGTGGGTACACTAACCTTAACAAATAATGTAGCTTCGCGAATAGTTGTAATAACCATAAAGAAAAAAAGGAACATAAAAATAATATCAGACATTGAAGAAGTATTTAAAGCTGGAACTTCTTTTTTCTTTTCTTTTCTATATCTTGACATATCATTTACCTCCTACTGCTTTTGGTTCAGCTTCAGAAATAGACATAGGCACTGCTTTTTGTATCTCATCTAGGATAGTTTGATCACTGATCTGCGAAATAGATCTACCAAGTTTTTCTTGAGCTAGCTCATCTCTAAGCTCATAGATGGCACCTGCTAATTCATTCTGAACTTTAATGTACATTTCATAAGATGTACCTCTATCATTTTGCAATGATATTACACCTTTGGATTTCCTTACTTGTCCTAAATGAGGTAAAGTAATAATTTCACCTTCACTGAGATTAGGGTCATCATAAGGATTTGCTAAAAATTCTTTTACCTGCTTACGTAGATTACGAATATCTCCCTGCTTACCTTCTACTAAAAGTTGGTCATAAGTATTTACTAATACTTTAAAAACATTTCTTTCTTTTATAATAGGTGGTTTAGCATCAGGATCTGGTAAAGGTGGTAGCATTCGCGATAATCCCTTATCTGTATTAATAGATGAAGTAAGTAAAAAGAAAGTTAAAAGCAAGAAGGAAATATCAGCCGTTGAAGACATATTTAATTGTGGGATTTTTCTAGCCATAATTTTATATTTTATTTTTTTAATAAATGTCTAACTTGAGAGTATATAAGAGACAAAATAACAATTCCTACTAAAGTATATACTAAATACATGCCAGCATTTATTATTTTACTCCATCCAAGTGGAGTATTTGTTTTTTCATAAATAGATAGAGGGAGGTCATTACTAGGAGAAATGAAATAAAATAATACTACTAAAGCTATAGCTGCAATAAAAACTATAATAGATTTTATATTTTTCTTAATGTTTTTAGACATTACACTGATCGATGAATATAATAAAGCTAATAATGAGCCCAATATTAAAACATAACCCACATATAATCTAACATCTACACTATTAACGAATAAAATTACAGCTGCTGATATTATTAATACAGCTGCAAATATTATGTTATATAATTTTTTATTTTTCATAATTATTTATTTTCTTTTGCCATAGAAATGATATCAATAAATGTAATGGTACTATCTTCCATATCATTTACGATAGTTTCTATTTGTGAAACAATATAATTAAAGAAAATTTGTAAAATTATACCTACAATCAAACCAAAGACGGTTGTCAAAAGAGCTACTTTCATACCACCTGCTACAATAGTAGGACTGATATCACCTGCAATTTCTATAGCGTCAAATGCTGAAACCATACCTATAACTGTTCCTAAAAATCCTAAAGATGGAGCTATTGCGATAAACAATGACAACCATGTAAGGTTAGACTCTAAATGTCCCATTTGCACACTGCCATATGATACAATAGCTTTTTCTATATTTTCTAAAGATTCATTAAATCTTAATAATCCTTGATAAAATACACTAGCAACAGGACCTCTGGTATTTTGACATAGTTCTCTTGCTTTTTCTACGTCTTTTTCTTCCAAAATAAATTTTTCAATTTGTTCTAGTAAAGCTTTGGAATTTGATCTAGCTAATGAAAGATAAATAATACGCTCAATACTGATAGCTAATCCTAATACTAAGGTGAGTAATATAGGAGTCATCCAACCCACATTTCCTTCGATGAATTTTTGTTTAAGTACTTGATGGAAACTTTGTTTAGGAGCTGCTTCCTGTGTTTGTTGATCTTGACCTGCTGGAGCTAGTGTAGCTGCGGCTGCAGTATCCATTGTATCTGTAGCTTGTGCTTGTACGTTTTGAGCATCATTTGCATTTTGTTGTGTTTGATTCTGTGCAAAAGCAGATATGCCAAATGTCACAGTTAAAATTACTAATACTGTTGTAATCTTTTTCATATTTGTTTTATTTTTCTTTTGGTTTTTTTCCATTTTAATTATTTACGGAGAGAGTGGGATTCGAACCCACGAATCGCTTGTGACGATTACACGCTCTCCAGGCGTGCCTCTTAAACCGCTCGAGCATCTCTCCCGATTTTTTCGCTTGCAAAAATAATAAATTTATTATTTATTACAAAATTTTTTTTAAACAAAACCTTTTTTTATTTATTATATTTTCTTTCACCAAAAATTAATGTTCCTATTCTCACTATAGTACTACCTTCTTCTATAGCTATCATATAATCACTTGACATTCCCATAGATAAATGTTTGAAATTTATATTGTTATTAAAATATTTTTCTTTTACCATATCAAAAATTTTTTTTAAATGTTTGAATTCTTGCCTTATCTGTTCATTGTCGTCTGTAAAAGTCGCCATTCCCATTAAACCTTGTATTTCTATATTTGTATAATTATTATTTTTGTAATATTCTAAAAGTTCAAAAAGTTCACTATCATCCACCCCAGATTTAGTAATCTCATTGGCTATGTGCAATTCTATCAATACTGGTATAATTCTATTATTTTGTTTTGCTCGCTTATCTATTTCTTCTATATGCCTGATTGATGTAACACTATGGATCATATATACAAATGGAGCAATATATTTTATTTGTTTTGTTTGCAAAGTACCTATAAAATGCCATTTAATATCCTTAGGTGCTAATGATTGCTTGTTTCTAAGTTCCTGGACATAGTTTTCACCAAAATCCCTTTGCCCAGCATTATATGCTTCCATAATTTCATCAATAGTTTTAGTCTTAGATACTGCTACTAAGGTAACATTAACTGGTAACTCTTGTTTTATTTTTTGCAAATTTTCTTTAATAGTCATAAATAAATTATTAACAAAAATAAATATTTTTTAATAGAAATCAAAATATTTTGTATTGGAAAATAAAATCTAAAGTCTCCCCGACAGGATTCGAACCTGCGACCCGCTGATTAAGAGTCAGCTGCTCTACCAGCTGAGCTACGGAGAGAATTAATATGCAAAATTATAACAAAAATTATAAATAAAAAAAATACTTGATAGAATCATAAGAAAAGAAAAATCAGAAGAGAATTATGAATAAAATTTACTTTATTTCAAAAAAATCCTGCTAAATATATTTCCATTAATATTGATGTATGTTTTTATTATTTATTTAGAATTTTATAAAAATGGATTGAAGAAATATTTTGAATATTTTGCAGAAGATAATATTTGAAAGGGATAAGGGGTTGGGAGGGAGAGCGGGAAAGGGTTTTGGATATTTTTAAAAATGTTTAGAAATTAATAGGTTACTATTTTAAAAATATATTATCTTTGCAAAAAAAATTTTTGTAATATGAAAGACATAGTATCAAACGTCAAAGAGTATTTATCACAAGGTAAACAACTCAATTTAGAATTCCTCAATAATCTCTACAATAAGATGAAACTCCAAGGCAACGACGTTGTAGATTATCAACATCTAAAAGCTCAAAGCGTCTCTCCACAATGCCCTCATTGTAAAAGCATCCATATCAAAAAAAATGGCCACCAGCAAGGCCAGCAAATGTATAAATGTAAAAATTGTGGT
>JAHDSP010000150.1 GCA_018432645.1 Bacteroidales bacterium
AACTAAATTACTTGTATTTCCATCTCCAAAATCCCACAAATATTCATCTCCATCTATACTATTATCTGTAAAAGTAACAACAATTGAATCGCAATATTGTATGGCTAAATAAGAAAAATCAGCAATTGGCAGAGATATTTTTTCTATGGTATCAACGGTTGGTGAAGACCACATTCCTAGCGTGTCCTTAAATTGATAATGCAACGTATATTCACCTTTCCACATTTGTGTCATATCAATTTGTTCCTGCAAGAAAAAGAAAGGTTGGGAAGGGATTACGGGCTTTATAACAGCACTACTAAAATCATCATCAAACCAATAGCGATATGCAATGATTTCATTATTCATTGTCAGCGTTTCCTGTACCTTATAAATAAACTGCGAAACGGTGCTGCTCCATTGGCCTCTGCTATCTAAAAACCGCATATAAAAAATGTGTACGCCTGGATTTAGATTGGTGGCA
The DNA here is from genome assembly GCA_018432645.1 of Bacteroidales bacterium. Lineage (GTDB taxonomy): Bacteria > Bacteroidota > Bacteroidia > Bacteroidales > DTU049 > DTU049. Next base: position 464 of record JAHDSP010000150.1, read on the forward strand.
TCAATATCAGTTGCCAGCATTAGGTTTTGCGTTCCGGTAACGGGTTCAGTAATGGCCTGATCATACGTATCATCAAACCAATACTGATAAGCTACAATATTATTTGAAGCAAGACCGACCTGGTCTTCAGCCATCTTATAAATAAACTGCGAAACGGTGCTGCTCCATTGGCCTCGTTCATCCTGGAAACGCAGGTAAAAAATATGCACACCAGAACTGAGTGCAGTTGCATCAATATCAGAAATCAACTGAAAATTTGAGGTGGATGGGATGGTTTGAGAAACAGCTTCATCGTATGCATCATCAAACCAATACTGATATTCGGTAATTTCATTGGTTGCACCAGATCCTTGTGTTGAAATACGATATATAAACTGAGCCACAGGACTGCTCCACAAACCATTGTCATCCTTAAATCGAAGGTAGAAAATATGTACGCCCGGTGTCAGGAGTGATGCATCTATATCGGTTTGCAGATTTACCGTTTGCCCGGGAGTAAGAGTTGTTGTCGAGGCTGCGGCAAAATCATTATCAAACCAATACTGATATGCATTGATTTGATTCTGTGCAGACAAAGCCAGGCTCCCAAGCAAAATTGTTGTTATGAAAATCAGGCGTTTCATAATTAATTATCCTGAGCGTTAACTTCAACATCCACATTGAGAAATCCATTATCATCTGTGCTGGAGCTGATGGTTTTTGCACTTACATGCGGATTTTGAGGAACAAAGCCTTCTTTCAAAGGGAAAAGTCCGCCATAAACACCGGCCTGTGTCCCGTCATCACCTAAATAAGTGGTTTCTGCATCTGTGGTTAAATGATAATCATCATCAAAACTGAATGAAGATGCTGGTACAGTAATAAAAACCATTGACAAATCCACACCTTTATAATTGTTTACATCAATCGGTGTGCTGCCAAAATCGGGTGAAGCATGCTGGGTTACACAATTTTGTATTGTGTTTGAAACCCCATCAATCAAATATTGATTTGTTGTATGAAAAATACAATTGCTGATCAAATTGGTATTTGAGCTTGCAATAATGTAATAAGATCCACTTGAAGGGATGTACAAAAACGAAGAATTTTTAATAGAATTTGAGTTTGAATTAATGATTCTATCATTAAAAATGCAGTTTGTAATTAAGCTGTTTGTTACACCCTGCAAGTCAAGTCTGTTGATAAAAACCGATTGAATAAACGCATAATTTGTTCTTAAAGTTGAAGGGGTTCCATTATATCCGAAATCCAATGGAGCATCAAATTTACAGCGCACAAAGGATATATCATTGACATCATGTGTGTAATACTCAGTAATGTTGTTTGCAAACTGTATGCCTTCAAAATACAAGCCGTCAGCGCCATTTGAAATATAAACAGTTCCGCTTATTTGTGTGAGGTAGGTTGCAGCGGTAGAGTCGGGATGAATGCCGGCACCAAATATTTTCAATCCTTTAGACATATTTGAAGAAATGGTAAATGCGCCACCCGAAAGATAAAGGGTATCGCCGGTTTCAGCGAGCGTATAAGCATCATCAAAAGCTGTGTTACCTGTAAAAACAGCCGTGGTGTCAGTACTGTGCAACACAATGACAGATTGTGCATTCAATGTCATTGTAGTTGTTATTGCAATAATCAATGAAAGTAGTGTTTGTTTTTTCATAATTTTGATGTTTTAATGTTGTACAAATTTTCTTTTTTTAACTGTCAAGTATCACAAGGTTTTTTGTGATAACTAGAGTTAATAATTTACAAATATAATACTTTATTTTTAAACTGCAATGAATTATCTTTAAAAATTTTCGGATTATTTTCAAATTTTTAAGTTTCATAAGGTTATTTTGACTTTTATTCGGTTGTAAACATAAAATTTTGGGTTCTATAACGTTTTGAGTGGGTAATTATTTAACCACAAAGGGCACCAAGATATTACACAAAGTTCACAAAGTGCTATTTATAACCCTTTTATTTTTATCATTCTCTGTGTTCTTTGTGCCTTCTTTGAGAACTTTGTGGTTAATATTTAACAGTCCAATAATAAATAAAATTCATTTTTGTAAAATTTCTCTTTTTTAATCTCTACCCACTCAAAACGTTATAGAACCATAAATATTTGTATAATTTTTTTTTAATTTTTCAAATTAATCAATATTTTATTAGGATACTCTTTTTCTCATTGCGAAGTGAAGTGAAGCGAAACGAAGTAAAGAGAAAAAATATCAACAACTTGGTAAAACTTTACAAATAATCTTTTTAATGGTTTTCGAAACATCAAAATATTAAATGTTTAAATTAATTAATGATATATTTATTTTATTTTTTAAGCAATTTTTATTATTACAAAAAGCAATTAAAACAAATTATGTATAATTATAAAATTATAAAAATATTTCTAATAATTATAGAAATAGAATGATTTTGTTATATTTTTTTTATTTATTAAATATCATATTTCAATTTAATCATTTATAAAATTTTTAAAAACAATCCCCCCTCAAATCCGCTTCTACAACCTTTTTACATTAAAAAATCATTATAAGCCTAATGCTGTTTTATCATTTTACTTAAACTTTTAACCCCATATCTTCCTAAACTCATCACTTATTACTCATCAACTCATCAACTCATCAACTCATCAACTATTCAACTAATCAACTCATCAACATAAAAACTTCTATTTCAAAAACTTTTTTACAATACCTTTTTTTTAATAATTTTGCTAAAGATAAAGTTTCGTGATGCCCAAAAAATTCAATAATTTACAGGAATATATTTCTTTGACTCGTGAAGTCGTAAAAGCTAATAAAGACAAGGGCAATCGCTATGCAGAAATTTTATCTTCTCTGTATGCCGATCCTGTTCATTTTTTGGATGAAATTGTGCAAAATGCTGAGGATGCTTGCGCTAGAATTGCTAGAGAGGGCAAAATGATAATACAATTTGAGAAAGATGGCATAGCTATTTATCATAATGGGGATCCTTTCAATGAAGATGATTTAATTGCTATTACTACTTATGGGAGATCTACTAAAAAGCAATTGAGCAATATTAATAAAATTGGGAAATTTGGTATTGGGTTTCGTTCTGTATTTGGCATTACTGATACTCCTGAGATACATTCTAATGACTATAATTTTGTTATTCGAGATTTTGAATTACTAGAAGATATCGATCCTATTGATGTTCTAGAGCCATATACTACCTTATTTAAGTTTCCCTTTAAAAAAAATATTTCTGCTACAGATTTATGGGATAGAGTAAAAGCTTGGGACTATAGATTTATTCTTTTTCTGAATTATGTAAATAAAATCGAAATCATTAATAATGTAACTCGAGAAAAATTTTTTATAGAAAAAATCAATACTGATGATAGTAAAATCGTAATTTTATCTACTAATATGACAGAGACTTTAGCTGATGAAAAGTATTTGGTCATTAGTAAAATTAATAATAATCAAAAAAAATTATCTTTAGCTCTTTCATTAGAAAAGCTATATCTTGCTAATCCACTTTTTGTTTTTTTCCCTACTAGAGAAATATTGCATTTGCC
>JAHDSP010000018.1 GCA_018432645.1 Bacteroidales bacterium
ACCTTCTCTATCTGTTACTACCAGTACTGCTACTTTGGGATGTCGCTTTTTCTTTGCTTTTTCATATTCCTCTATGTCTTTATATTTTCTTCCTTTTTCTGAATATTGCATAAGCAATTCATCTGCTTCTACTATACCAGAAAAGCTAATACCACCTTCTAATGATCTCAATGCTGCTAATATTCTATGCCTCCATCGAAAACTTGTTTTTAAGCAAATGCCGACCTCATCAGCACATGCTCTTAAGCTTTTACCTTCAAGCATACATCTCATATAATCGAGCATTAATGGGTATTTTCGCATACGATAAACAAAGGTACGTGCTGTTTCACTGAATTGATAGCGACAGGTTTTGCATCTATATATTTGTCTGCCTTTACGTTTACCAGCTTTGATAACGTTTTCACTTCTACAATTTGGACAGATAGCAGCTGTAGATTTGATTTTTAGCTTTTGATAATCTACTACTGTAGCATGGTCATCTATCAGAAATTGATAAAGCTGATCTAAGTAATCACGTTTGTGATCCTTGGGCATAGCGAGGTATTCTTTAGAATTTTCTAGTAATTTTTCCATAATAAAAATTTTTGACAAAAATAATAAAAAATATTTATATAATAAAAATTGTTAAGTATAACATATTATATGTTTCATTACCCTTGCTCACACTCTGATAAAACCTTTTTAGCGAATATCATTATTCGTAACAACGAAACTTATATCTTTTTCAGCTTTGAAAAAAATTCCTAAAAAATCAAGTTGATTTTGTTTCTAGAAATTATACTTTTTTACTTTACCAACAGAAACGTTATAGAACCAAAATTTTTTAATAATTTTGAAAAATTTATATTAATAAAAAAGGGAGGTAATTTGCTATGAAAGAAATTTTGGGAAATGCTAAAAATATTAGATCTCTTATCAGCGGTACTAAGTTTTCAATAGACTATTATCAGCGCGAATACCGTTGGGAGAAAAAACATGTTTCAGAACTTATTGATGATTTATCTGAAAAATTTTTAGATTGTTATCAGGATGGTGATGAAAGGAGTGCTATTGAAAATTATAATCGCTATTTTTTAGGTTCAATTATCATTAGCGATAGAGATGGGAAAAAATATATTATTGATGGTCAGCAAAGACTTACTACTATTACACTTCTTCTTATTTATATTTACCATCACATTAAGGATGATTCTCAGAAATCACAATTGGCAGATTTAATTTTTGCCCAAAAGTATGGTAAAAGATCATTTAATCTTGATGTTGGCGAACGTTACGATGTAATGGAAGCACTTTTTACAAAAAAGAATTTTGAGGAAAATGGGCAATCAGAATCTATTATAAATATTTTAAATCGATATCACGATATTGAAGATATTTTTCCCGAAGAGCTTTCAAATGAAATCTTGCCCTACTTTGCCGATTGGTTAATTGAAAATGTTTATATGGTTGAAATTACTGCATATTCTGATACAGACGCTTATACAATATTTGAAACCATGAATGATAGAGGCTTATCATTAACGCCAACAGAAATGTTAAAAGGATATCTTCTTTCAAAAATCACTGATATTAATAATCGTAACAAAGCAGGAGATATATGGCAAAATCAAATAAGTAAACTCAAAGAAATAGGTAAAGATGAAGATGCTGATGCCATTAAAACATGGCTAAGAAGTCAATATGCTGAAACTATTCGTGAGAGAAAACGTAATGCTCTACCACAGGACTTCGACTTGATTGGTACAGAATTTCATAGATGGATAAAAGACAACGAAGCAAGATTAAACTTAAAGCGAAGTACAGATTATTTCAATATTATAGAAAGTAACTTTTCTTTCTATACAGATTGGTATCTAAAAATTCGCCAAGCATCAGAAGACTTAATAGAAGGATTTGAAGAAATCTTTTATAATACTCAGTATAACTTTACCCTTCAATATCCAGTTTTACTTGCTCCTATTACAATAGATGATAGTTATATAGACTGCTATAAAAAGATAAAAATGACTTCAATATATCTTGATATTCTCATCAATAGAAGAATTTGGAATTGGCATTCTATTGATTATTCGACAATGCAATATGCAATGTTTACTATAATTCGTGAAATTCGTGGGAAAAGTGCACAGGAATTAGCGAATTTACTTTATGAACGCCTTAGTAAGGATGTAGAAACCTTTAAATCCAATGATAGATTTTATCTCCATGGAATGAATGGTAGATTAATTCATTTGTTACTTGCTAGACTTACAGAATATGTGGAAATAAAATCTGGTCGACAGTCAAGATATAAGGAATATATACAGCGAGGTGGTAAAAATGGTTATGAAATAGAACATATCTGGGCAAATCACTTTGAAGAACATAGTGATGAATTCTCTCATCCTGATGACTTTGAAGATTATCGTAATCGAATAGGTGGACTTCTTTTATTACCAAAAAGATTTAATGCAAGTTATGGCGATTTACCTTATGAACAAAAGAAAAAATATTATGCGATAAAGCAAAATCTCCTTGCCCAAAGTCTCTGCAATGAAACATACGAACACGATCCTGGATTTAATCAATTTATTGCAGAAAGCAACCTCCCATTTAAACCTTACGAGTCTTTTAGAAAAGTTGACTTAGATGAACGACAAAATTTGTACATTACACTCGCTGAACAAATCTGGAATCCTGAAAATATTAAAAAAGTATAGATTGGAGGGGAAAAAACTTATGCATAGGATAATATCATTATGACACCACCCACCACCAACACACCCCATACAAGGCTACAAAATGACAGAACTATGAATATTGCCGGATGAGTGGAAAGTGGTGGAATGAGGAGATGTTGCTGAAATCATGAATGTAGAAACTCCTTCAAAAAAAAAAGAAGAATATTGGATAAATGGAGATATTAAATGGAATAAATCTGAACGATGTCACGATCATTATATTCCAAAAGCTAATGAATATATAACTAAATTGGCTTTAAAGAATTTATTAGCTAAAATATTAAGATAACCAAACCAAAAGAAGTTTGTTACAAAATCATTATTCACGAATTGCTTCATCTTCGTTATTAGGTACCTACCTAGAAAAGTTTTTTAAAATAATTATTAGAAATAGCAGAAAATATTTGAAAAAAGTTTAACAGATTTTAATAAATTTTAAACATTTTACTTAAACTTTTTAACTCTTAAACTTATCACCTTCTTAACTCTTTCTCCCCTTCTCCCAGTCACCAAGTCACCCAATCTCCCCATCACCTATCACCTATCTCCTATCTCCCGTCTCCTCGTCTCCCCCTCAACTTATAAATCCCTTAAAACCATAAACTTTTTAGACTTATTTATAAAATATTCAATCTCAAATAAAAAAATCTAATAATTATAAAAAAATTTTGTAATTTAGCAAAATAAATATATTTATGTCAG
>JAHDSP010000567.1 GCA_018432645.1 Bacteroidales bacterium
CATACTCTGCAAGTGGCCTATACTCTGAAAAACAATTTATATATAGCTCATAATGGCATGCAGATTTTAGTAGCTGGCGATATAGACACTAATATTGTATATGGACAATCTGTTCATCGTAATGAATTTGGCATAAATACTGGTATTTTCTGGTCACCTACTGGTAAATATTTAGCTTTTTATAGAATGGATCAAAGAAAAGTCTCAGATTATCCACTCGTAGACATTACTACGCGTGTTGCTACTTTGAAAAATATAAAATACCCCATGGCAGGTATGCAAAGTCATTACGTTAGTTTAGGCGTTTATGATGTTAATAAAAAATCTACATTATACTTACAAACTGGTGATAATATCGATCACTATTTAACAAGTGTTACTTGGCATCCTAGCGAAAAATTTATCTTCATAGGTATATTAAATAGAGATCAGAATTATCTGAAAATGAATATGTATGATACAAACAATGGCTCATTAGTAAAAACACTTTTCGAAGAAAAAAATGATAGATACGTAGAGCCACAGACACCTCTATATTTCAGACCTAATCATGATGATCAATTTATATATTTGAGTCAGAGAGATGGATATTGGCATTTGTATTTATATGACATCAATGGTAATCTGCTAAAACAAGTAACTAAAGGTAATTGGATAGTAACAAAGTTTGGTGATTTTTTCAATAATGGCGATGCATTGTGGTTCTATGGTACATATGATTCTCCAATAGAGCAACATGCCTATTCTGTTAATCTAAATACTTTAGAGTATAATAGGTTAGACAAAGGTAGAGGCACTCATAGCATCGTAATAAATAAAAATGGTACAGCTGTCATAGATGAATATTCTAATACAGATACTGTATATCACGCTCAATACATAGATATCAAAAGAAATAAAGTTGAAAGCATTAAACTAGCTATAGATCTTTTCAAAGATAATATTTTACCTAAACCACAAATTTTTACACTTACCAATAGTAATGGAGATACGCTATATTGTAGATTATTTCTTCCTTTAGATTTCGATTCTACAAAAAAATATCCTGTGATAAATTATGTGTATGGAGGTCCTCATGCACAGTTGATAACTGATAGCTGGACTGGTGGTGCAGGTACTTTTTTGCCTTATTTAGCTAGACGTGGCTATGTCATATTTACTCTAGATAATCGTGGATCAGCTAATAGAGGTTTTGAATTCGAAAGCATTATTCATAGAAATTTAGGTAAATATGAAGTCGAAGATCAGATGACTGGTATTAATTGGCTCAAACAAAAATCTTGGATAGATACTAATAGAATCGGTGTACATGGCTGGAGCTATGGTGGCTTCATGACTCTTAGCCTGATGCTCAAACAACCTAAAACTTTCAAAGTAGCTGTAGCAGGTGGTGCTGTGATAGATTGGAAATATTATGAAGTAATGTACGGTGAAAGATATATGGATACTCCTGAACAGAATCCCGATGGCTATAAAAATGCTAATTTACTTAATTACATTGATAATGTTCATGGTAAAATATTATTAATTCATGGCTATCAAGATGATGTAGTGGTCCCTCAAAATGTATTAAGTTTTTTAAAAGCTTGCATAGACAAAGGTAAATTGGTAGATTTCTTTGTTTATCCTACTCATAGTCACAATGTCATGGGTATAGATCGCTATCATTTGAATGATTTAATAGAGACTTATTTTAATGATAATTTATAATAATATGAAAAAAATTGTTTTTAGCATTTTAATATTAATATCTACAATTACTTTTGGCCAAAATTTTGGTGGTGGCTTCACATTAGGCATTAATGGCAGTCAAGTGTCTGGAGATCAACTCTCTGGATTTAATAAATTCGGTGCTAGAGCTGGAGTTTTTACTTTTTATAATATTAATGATCAGTCAAAATTAAAATTAGAATTAGTATTTTCTCAGAAAGGTAGTAGAAAAAATCCTACTAGCGAAAATCCCACTAGCTTTTTACTTAGATTAAATTATGTAGAAATGCCACTATTATACGAATATGAATTGCCAGTATATAACCTCAATGTTTTTATTGGTTTAGCAGGTGCAGTACTTACTAAAACTACTGATAATATATGGGATGAGAATGGATTAGTCGCTATGTTAGAACCATTTTATAGATTTGAATTTAGTGTGGTAGCAGGTTTTGGCTATGATATTAATGATTCTCATAGAATGTTTTTCGAAGTAGATCAATCTATTTTGCCTATACGCAAGCATTACTCTGG
>JAHDSP010000300.1 GCA_018432645.1 Bacteroidales bacterium
AATAAATCTATTTGTGTACAAATAGTATTAATATGATTGTTTGTTGTATCCGAGATTTCATATAGCTGCACATCGTCTATATAGTAATAAGCATAATAATCCATTTCATTTTGTGGTTCACCATTTCTCAATACTTTAGTTTTTTGAGAGTCAAAAGGTAGGTAATTACCAATAGTTAAAAATTTTTCTGTACCACTAGCAACGAAATATCCTATGAATTCATCCCATTCTCTATTATCTATAATTTTAGTATTATCTAAATATATTTGAGGCTCGAAATACTTATATTCTTCGAACTCATTAAATTTTGGTAAAGATGCTGATAAATATACTCCCAATCCATTACTTGCTATTCCTGAATTCGGTGCTAATTTATAAAAAAATTTAATCAAATAATAATTATTTCTCACTAATGAAGGAAAAATCTCTGTAGCTATATGCTCTACATATCCTGTATTGTATTGATAATAATTGCTGTCTACCCTCAATATCATTCCAATATATCCATTGCCAGAATGTGGTTCTGAACAACCTGCGAAATTACAAGGTATGCCAACATCACTGTCGCTTGAGCACCTATGAAAAAAATCGGGAGTAGATCTATTGATAAAATACCAATGTGGTAATAAAATTTTATTCGTATCTGTCCGTATATATTTAGTATGCATACGAGGACATTGTGCTATTTTTTCAAAATCACCATTTTGTAAAAGATTGTTTTGTCCAAATAAAAAAATGTTAAACATCATGCAAATCGATATGAATACTTTTTTCATTAAAATATAGTGATTACAATTATTTTAAAACAAATTTAAAAACTATTTTTAATAAAAATTTGTAGTTTTTCATTTTTTTGCAATTAGGGAAATAATTGTTGTTAGTTGCTAATAGACTTTAATATCTATATATTTTATGGTACTGACGGCGACGATTGGGATACTGATGGTATAGAGCTAAATGATAATCTTATTAGACTTTTCCCCATAAGTACTAGGGTGGGATTTACTATTGCTAAAAATTCTTGGTCATTAAATAATGATACTAGTCTTGAAAAAAATTTAAAAAATTATCGTATTGCCGAAAAATATCATAAAGAATTTCGCATGGATAGCTTCGATGCTGATAATATAGATAAAAATAGACTCATCGAATTTATCAAAATTTTAGTGAGTGAATAATCAGATTGTATTTATCATATCTAATCTAATACTCTAAAAGCTAATATTTGTTTTATTTTTCAAAATTAATCAAGTTTTTATTCGCATACTCTTTTTCTCATTTTTTCGTTTCGCTATACTTCACTTCATAATGAGAAAATAACATTAACAACCTTGTGAAACTTGACACCTAATTTTTTATAATTATTTTATTTTGAAACAATTTATTTTGTTGCAAAATTTCTAAAAAATAAATCCCTTCGCTTAAATCACTTAAATTTATAGTAATTTGATTTTGCAAAGAATTTATTTTTTGGCTATATACTAATTCACCTAGAGTATTATAAATTTTTATAAGATTAAAATCATTCATATATTGAAGTGGAAAAGTAATAGTTAAAATGCTATTAGTAGGATTAGGGAAAATCTGAATATTATGTTCTGAAAAATCATTTATATTTTGACTACTAGATAGACGAAATTTTTTTAGGAAATTCCATATTTCAATAGTGTAAGATATATCATTTACTGGAGTATACAGCCATACATGACCAGCACCTATAGCTTTATAAAACATAACATCTGCTAAATTATTAGGAGAATTGGAATAATAAGATTCTACTACAATACCATCATTTGCTACATCAGGGTAAGTTTTATAAATGTAATTAGTATCACAATGATTATTATTTATCCAAAATGAAACTAATTCTTCAGCATCTAGTCCAAATAAATTGTTAGTATAATAAACAACTTGGTCATTAGTACCGTGAAAATGGCATATTGCAATAGGTCTAGAAGGGGTACAATTTAAACTATTACCTATGGTCCCAGCTACTGAAGCAACTGCCGCTATTTTATCACTTCTCTCACAAGCCATACGTTGAGCCATAAATCCTCCTAAAGATAAACCGCAAAAATAAATTCTTTCCGTATCAATATTATATATTATTTGCAATGAATCTGTTATAGCCATCAAAAAATCCACATCATTAATATTCTCATTTATAATAGACCCCATATAATTTATACCTGCATTCCATGCATTACCATATGGACTACTTAAAGCTTCTGGATAGATAGTAATGAATGTATCTACTTCACCTAATAAATGCATAGCTATATTTATGAAGTTATCTATATTATCACCCAATCCATGAAGACAAAAAACAACCGGTATAGGCTTTAGACTATCATATATGTTGGGAACATATTTATAATACCTTCTTGTTTGCCCATCAAATGAAAATGTAACTAATGTTTGTGAGAAAACATTATAACTAAACAATATTACAAATAATAACAACAATTTTTTCATATTAATTTTTATTTATTATAGCAAAAATAATATTTTTTTTGATTTTATACATTTTTTTGGTCTATAAGATTTATTTTGGTTAATATATAACTGTCCAATTGTTTATATTAATCCACAAAATATAAATTAATATTAAGGAGTTTAGAATTTGAGGAGTTTAATATTGAACATCAAATCGCAAAACACACATTGTCATCAAGTCCCCCAGTCTCCCCATCTCCCCATCTATTATCGCCAATCAATTATCACTTATCATTAATCACTAATAAACTCATTTACTTTTCTCCCTGTCACCTAGTCACCCAATCACCCAGTCACCTAGTCCCCCAGTCACCCCCTCTCCAAGTCTCCTCGTCTCCTCATCACCCAGTCTCTCCATCTGCCAGTTACTTATCAACTTAATAAATTACTCTTTTTAATCTTTGTCCCTTACAAAACTTTATAAAACCCAAAAATATTTTAATGTATCTCATATCAGAACTTCTAATATTTTTACTAATTTTGCTAAAAAAATGAAGAATTTTTTTCTTTTAATATTTTTATTTTGTTTTTCTATAAATATATTTGCACAGCAAGAATGGTCTATAGAGCAATGTATTAATTATGGAGTACAGAATAGTCTAAATATCAAAAACCAAGCTTTAAATGCAGAAATATCCAAGGCTAATCATCTACAGAGCAAACTAGCTTTATTACCAGATATTAATGCTGCTGCTACTCATAGTTACAATTATGGAAAGGTTGTAGACCCTTTTACTAATCAATTTTCATTGGACAGGATACAAACTAATAATTTCTATCTCGCTTCATCAATGGTACTTTTTAATGGATTGAAATTATTAAATAATATTAAAGAACAAATGAGTAATGCTAAAGCTGCTGAATTACTACTCAAAAAAACTGAAAATGATGTAATGCTAAATATAGCTACACTTTATTTACAAGTCATTTTTGATAGCTTAAATATAACTACTATCAATCAACAAGTAATTTTATCTGAGCAACAGGTAAATCGCGCTGAAATACTCTATGAGAGTGGCTCTATATCAGAAGATAATTTATTAAATCTACAAGCACAGCTAGCATCAGAGCAATCGAACCTTATAACTGCTCAAGGTAGATATGAACTAGATATGCTTGCTCTCAAGCAAGCTATGTACTACAATGACTCTATTCCTTTAAGGATAAAAATACCTACAGATCTTCAACCAATCATTGATAAGCACACTAATATGCCACCATTAGACTCTATCCTTTTTTATGCATATAACAATTTACCAGACATCAAGGCAGCGGAATGGCAATTGCAAGCTGCTAAATATTCTTTCAGAGCTACTAAAGGTAATTTTTCGCCCTCACTATCTTTATCATTGTCATATGGTACTGGTTATTCTACTGCTTCTAAAGAGATCACAGATTATGAAAGCAATGGCTTTGATACAATAGGTATCACTACTGGTACACCTCCAGATTATGTAATCAGTCCTCATTTCAATTACAACTACCAAACTATCCCTTTTAGAAATCAATTAAATGATAACATAAATCAATCGATAGGCTTTAACCTACAAATACCTATTTTTAATAGAGGAATATATCATAATCAGTGTCAAATTGGCAAAATTAATCTACAAATAGCAGAAAATAATCTAGAACAAACAAAGTTAAGTCTGAGAAACGTTATTGAACAAGCTTATTATGATATGGTGGCTGCCCAGAAAAAATTGGATGCTAGTAATCTATATTTAAAAGCTCAAAAAATTGCTTATGAAAATCAACAAGATCGTTTTGAGCTTGGGCTATTAAGTAGCATTGATTTTATGAATAGCAAAAATCAATATACACAAGCAGAGATACAACTGCTACAGGCTAGTGTAGAATTGCTTTTTAGATATATCATTCTAGATTTTTATCAAGGTAAATCATTATCATTATGAAAAAAAATAAAAAAACCAAACGTATTTTAATAATATCAGGTGTTTCAATATTATTATTGTTGATAATTTTAAAAATTGCAGGGGTGATAGGTGGTAACAATGGTATAAAAGTAGCTGTAGAAAAAGCTACACGTAGAAATATTACACAGACTATCACTGCCAGTGGCAAGATACAACCTGTGAAAGAAGTAAAGATAAGTCCTGATGTGAGTGGCGAAATTATTGAAATTCTTGTAAAAGAAGGTGACAAAGTAAAAGCTGGACAAGTATTAGCTAAAATAAATACTGATATATATAAATCAAGCTATGAACAAGCTTCTGCACAGCTACAAGCTCAGAAAGCAAATCTAGCAAATTCTGAAGCTAGACTGAAACAAACCGAAGCACAATTATTAAATGCTCAATTGACCTTTAATCGTCAAAAACAATTATATGAAAAAGGTGCTATCTCATCTTCGGAGTACGAAACTGCCGAAACTAATTACAAAGTAGCTAATGCAGAATATGAAGCTGCTAAACAAAGTGTGAAAGCTGCCCAATACACAGTAGCTAGTGTAGAAGCTTCTATGGACGAAGCTCTCAAAAATTTAAATCGTACAACTATCATCGCCCCTCTATCTGGTGTAGTTACTAAATTAAATGTAGAAGCAGGAGAGAGAGTGGCAGGAGCTTCACAATTTAGCCCTGGTACAGAAGTTATACGTATTGCAGATATGAACGAATTAGAAATTGTTGTTACTGTCAATGAATTGGAAATTGTTAATATTCACCAAAATGACACTGCAAATATTACTATTGATGCTTATGATGATTATATTTTTAAAGGAATAGTTACAGATATGGCTATCTCTACTGCTAATACTTCATATCTTACTTCTGCTGATGAAGTTAGTACTTATGAAGTAAAAATTAGATTATTACCAGAATCTTATCAAAATTTATTGACAAATGCTGAAAATACTTATCCTTTTCGTCCTGGTATGTCTGCCTATGTAGAGATTATTACAAAGAAAGTTTTTGATGTCATTGCTGTACCTATAGCTGCCGTTACTGTGAAAACTGATACTGCAACTGTAAAGCTTGATGAAGTGGTTTTTGTAGTTAATAAAGATAATAAAGTAGAAAAAAGAAAAGTGAAAACTGGCATTCAAGATAATCAATTCATAGAGATCAAAGATAGTATTAAAGAAAATGAGAATGTAGTTGTAGCACCTTATTCATTGATTACTAATATTTTAAAAGGTGGCGAGACAGTTACTATTGTTCCTAAGGCAAAGCTATACGAGAAATGAAATATATATTGATAATAGAGACCTCTGACAGAGCAAATTCTATTGCAATTTGCGATACTGAAGGTAGATTGATAAATTATATAGATGAAATTAG
>JAHDSP010000555.1 GCA_018432645.1 Bacteroidales bacterium
TCAATATTTTCTTTAATATTCATAGCAGAGAAAATAGATTTAGCTAAATCAATGAATGAACGTGCTTTTCCTGTACCTAGATTATATATCGAATTTTCTGGACGATGTTCTAAAAACCAAAATAAGACTTTGATAACATCTTTAACATATACAAAATCTCTTTTTTGTTCGCCGTCTTTGTAGTCAGGTCTATGAGATTTGAAAAGTTTTATTTTACCTTCATTTTTTATTTGGTTATATCCATGAAAAACTACTGAAGCCATTCGTTTTTTATGATGTTCATTTGGTCCATAAACATTAAAAAATTTAAAGCCTGCCCAATGTTTTGGTTTATTAATCTGTTTTATTACCCATTTATCAAATTCATTTTTACTAAGTCCATATGGATTTAATGGTTGTAATTTATCTATTAATTCTAAATCATCATTATAACCTAAAGCACCATCACCATAAGTAGCTGCTGATGATGCATAATACAAATCTATACCATAGTTAGAGCAAATATTCCAAATATTTTTAGAATAATTCAGATTAAGTTTTTCGAAAATGCTATAGTCAAATTCTGTAGTATCTGTTCGTGCACCCAGATGTACCACAGTATCTATGTCATTATGATGTTTATCGAGCCAATCAATAAATTGGTCGCGTTCTATTCTATCATATGGTAATGAGTCATAATTATGAATTTTCTCTAATTTACTAAAATCATCTACGATGATAACATTTTCTAATTGATTAAAATTAAGATAATTAGCTAATACACTACCTATGAAACCTGCTGCACCAGTAATTACAATAAATTTAGACATATGATTTTATAATTATTAAAAATGTTAAATAAAAGTGTAAAAAAAAGTAAAAATTTATCCTTTGTAAGTATTAATATTTACTTCACCTTTCAGATAAGATATGCCATATGATGCTAAAGCAGACATTTCATCTTCGCCAGGATAAACAAAGATAGGAGCTATGAAAGAAACTTGTTCCTTAATCCAATCAACAAAAATTTTATCATAAGCAATGCCACCAGTTAAAAGTATAGCATCAACGTCGCCTTTTAATACTGCTGCACTAGCGCCTATTTCTTTTGCTACTTGATATGCCATAGCATGATAAATAAGAGTAGCATATTGGTCACCTTCGATAACCTTTTTCCCAACTAATTGAGCATCATTAGTATTCAGATAAGACACTAAACCGCCTTTACCAGTGATCATTTTTTTAATCTCTTCTTTAGAATATTTACCACTAAAGCAAATATCTACTAATTGGCCAGCTGTGAGTGTACCACTACGTTCTGGAGAGAATGGACCTTCGCCATTGAGAGCGTCATTTACATCTATTACTTTACCTTTGCAATGAGTACCTACGCTTATGCCACCACCCAAATGCACCACTATTAGATTTAAATCTTCATAATTTTTACCTTGTGCTTTAGCATGAGCTTTAGCAATAGCTTTTTGATTGAGAGCATGAAAAATACTAACTCGTTTAAAAAGCGAATGTCCAGCTATGCGAGCAATATCTTGTAATTCATCTACTACTACTGGATCAGCAATAAATGCTTTGGAACCTGGAATAGATTTAGCAATGTCATTAGCTATCAAAGCACCGAGGTTGCTAGCATGTTCTCCATTAATACTTTTACTTAAATGTTCTATCATCAATTCATTAACTTCATACATACCAGATGGGATAGGATTGAGTAAACCACCTCTTCCCATGATTACTTTGATTTGATTTATATCAAAATTGTTTTGTCTGAGTTCATTAATGATAATTTTTTTTCTAAAAGAAAATTGGTCAGTAATTTTGGAAAATGGTGCTAGTTCTTCAGCAGAATGTTTTATATTATTTTGATAAAGTTTATTTCCTTCCTCATCGAAGATGGCAATTTTAGTAGAGGTAGAGCCAGGATTAATAACTAAAATCAATGATTTATTCATACTTAAATTATTTTTCTGCCATTAGACAAGCTAAAGCAATAGAATAAGTTTTTGTCAAACTACTATCACCGCGAGATGTAAGAATAGCAGGAGCATTTGCGCCCATTACATTAGCAGCTAATTCACCTTTAGCTATTTTTGTGCAAGTCTTAAAAAATGTATTAGCAGCCTCTATACAAGGAAATAACAAACAATCAGCATCACCTGCTACAGGACTTTCTAATTTTTTAATTTGAGCACTTTCCATATCGATAGCTACATCTAGTGCCATAGGACCATCAATGAATGCTCCTTTTATTTGCCTACGTTCAGCCATTTTGCTTATTATGGCAGCTTCTGCACTTGAAGGAATTGCAGGTAATACTTGTTCTGAAGGAGCTATAGCAGCTATTTTCGGTTGTTCTATCCCTAATTTGTGAGCAACTTTTATTAAATAATTTGTCATTGCTATTTTTTGATCTAGAGTAGGAGCGGGTATAATAGCGACATCACTCACAAGAAGTAATTTATGATAAGTTGGGACTTCTATTACAGTTACATGACTTAGCACACCCTTGGGAGGCATTATGCCACGTTCTTTATCTAAGATTGCTTTAGCATATTTATCTGAGGTTACAGTACCTTTCATTAAAACATCTGCTTCCCCATTTCTTATGAGTTCTACAGCCTTGTTAGCAGCTTTCATATCATTAGATTCTTGTATGATTTTATATTTAGAAATATCCATACCTTCTTTATCTGCCAAGTCTTTAATGCATTTTTCATCACCTACTAAAATTGGGATAACAAAGCCTAATTTATATGCATTATTTACTGCCACCAATGTATGAGAATCAGCTGCATATGCTACTGCTACTCTCTTTGGCTTTTGATTTTGTACTGTTTTTACGATGTCTTCTAATTTTTGAATTGTCATATTTTTTTTTGCAAAAATAAGTAATTTTTTGTAAAAAATCTATTTAACAAGTTATATTTTTGAATTTTTTAATATTTAAAGTTCGGTTAATACTGAAGAAACATTATTAAGAGAAAACAAATCATTGTATGATAAAAACTACATTTTTAAAATGTGGCTTTTGATTTTTCCAATTCAAAATCTTTATTTTAATAGATAAACAGAACCTCTAAATACTTGTGGCCCATCTTCTAATCTTACTTTTACCATATAGACGTACATATCTTGTTTTACGTATTCTCCTTTATATTTACCATCCCACCCTTGATTTATATCTGTAGTATAAAATAATTGCTTGCCCCATCTGTCAAATATTCTAAATTCATATTCTAAAGGTGAAACATTAAATCCATATGGCATGAAAAATTCATTTTTATCATCTTCATTTGGAGTAAATGCATTTGGAATATAAAATATTATTGATGGTTTTACTATAACA
>JAHDSP010000425.1 GCA_018432645.1 Bacteroidales bacterium
CATTAGATTCGATAAATTTTTCAATTTTTGCAGCAGCTTTTTCTGTTTCTACAGCACTATATCCTTCAGGTAATTGTATAACTGTTATTAAATCTCCACCATCAATATTAGGAATATATTCAGTACCAATGAACCATTTACTAATGACTCCAGATAAACCTATTAAAGCTATCATTATAACTACAATTACTGTTTTATGATGTAAGCTCCATTTGATCAATTTACCATAATAATTCTCTAAACTAACATACCATTTTTCGGAAATATCATATATCTTGAGCTTCTTTTTTTGTTTTGCAGGTTCCACAAGCATTTGGCTTGTAAGTGAAGGAGTAAGGGTGAGAGCTATCAATAGTGAACCAAGCATGGTAGCAGCACCAATTATAGAAAATTGTTGAAAAAATATACCAACAATACCACCAGCAAAAATTAAAGGAAAAAACACAGCAATAGTAGTTAAAGTAGAAGCACTGATAGCAAGTCCCATTTCACCAGTAGCAAACATAGATGCTTCTTTCTTTTTTATACCTCTATCAAGGTATTTATTAATATTTTCTACCACTACTACACTATTGTCTACTACCATACCAATAGCAACGACCATAGACATAAGAGTAAAAACATTGATTGTGAAACCACTAATCATCATAGTAACAAGTGCTATCAGCATAGAAAAAGGAATAGAAAGACTTATTATTAAACTAGAACGCCAAGCTCTCAAAAATAACCATACAACTAAAATAACCCACAAGCCTCCCCATAGCAAAGTTTGTACTATATTATTAATAGAACCATTTATGATTTCAGTAGTATTAAAAACCTCGTATAAATTAGTACCTTGTGGTAAAGGGATGTTATTGATTTCTTTCATCACTGCCTCATAGACTTGTAAAGCATTAGCTTTAGATTGTTTTTGTATTAATAAAGCAGTAGCTCTACTTTGATGAGTTCTAGCTATTTCATCTTTTGCTTTAATTTGTTTTTTTACAGTAGCGATATCTTTAAGCCTAATGACCTGACCAATATATGTACTTAATGGTAAATTTTCTAAATTTTCTAAAGAAGTTACTTGTCCTTTTATAGTAATATTCATATCCCAAATACCAGATTTTAAAGAACCAGCGGGAATATTTACATTCAAGCTTTTTAATAAAGTAGAAATATAGTCCATAGATAATCCATATTTTTCTGCTTTTAACGGATCAACCTCAATAGCAATTTCATATTCTGGTTGAGCTATTGGCATTACGCTACCTACACCATCTATATGCTGTAAACGTGGAGAAATAACTTTATCTATTAGCTCACTTATATTTACACTCTCATCAGAAGTTTGCAACCCCAGAATCACAACAGGCATCACAGAAGAGTTAATTTTCATTATCATTGGCTGTTGAGCCTCTCTAGGTAGTTGATATTTAACTAACTCTATGAGATCTCTAGCATTAGCCGAAGCCTCACTAATGTCTGTACCCCAATTAAATTGTAAAGAAATAGTAGATACATTATCTTTTGAAAAACTTTGAATTTTTTTAATATTTTCTGTACTAGCTAAAACAATTTCAAGTGGATTAGTTACTTCCTTCTCTACTTGTTCTGCATTAGCACCTGGATATACTGTTACTACTGTCAAAGTAGGTAATTCTATATCTGGAAATAAATCTCTTGGTAATCTAAATATAGCTAACAATCCAAAAAGTATTATAGCAGCATATACCATGTAAATAGCTACCGGATTTTTTACTGATGCATCTGTAATTTTCATATATTTTACTAATTTAAATAGTTTATTGTATTACCTGGACTGTAGTGCCAACTTCTAAATTTTTCTTACTAGAGATGACAACCTTATCACCCTCATTCAATCCTTCTAAAATTACATTTTCACCCAAATACTGAATAATATTTACTTCTTTTTTTTCTATTTTATTTTGATTATTAACTATATAAACAAAATAAAGGTCATTCTCTGGTTCTTTGATAATAGCTTGTAGCGGAATAGAAATGACATCCTTACTAATAATATCGATAAAAACTTTGCCTGTCATACCAGGTTTATATTTCATTGATGTATTATTAACTTTAGCTCTAATAGTAGCTGTAGCTTTAGTAGAATTAAGTGTAGGACTGATGAAATCTATCACACCTGTCAATGTATCAGTATTATATGAATTTGCAATGAGTTTTATTTTAGAATTATTTTTTATATAAGGTAAATCTTTCTCGCCGACTTCAAATTCGAAATACAAAGGATTTATTTTTACTAAATGTAGAATGCCTGTTGACAATGTTTGTCCTATGTCAATGGATGCTGAAAAAAAATAATTCTCTCCTTCATGAGCTAATAATTTATCGACGACACCATCAAAAGGAGCTTTAATTTTTGTATTTGACTTTAAAAGATTATATCTAGCCTCAGCAGCTTCATATTGAGCTTTAATGTGATCAAAGTCTTGCTGGCTAACAGATTGTTTTTCAGCTAAATTTTTGACTCTTTGATAATCTTTTTTCAGAGCTTCATATTCAGCTTGAGAC
>JAHDSP010000372.1 GCA_018432645.1 Bacteroidales bacterium
ACGTAAGGTTTTACCTTCAAGCATCAGACGAATGTAATCCAACATTAATTCTTTTTTATGAAGGTAATAGACGAAGGTGCCAGTAGTTTCACGGAAGTTTTTACCACAATTTTTGCATTTATACATTTGCTGACCTTGCTGGTGACCATTTTTTTTAATATGGATGCTTTTGCAATGGGGACATTGCGGAGAGACGCTTTGAGCTTTCAGATGTTGATAATCTACAACGTCATTACCTTGAAGTTTCATCTTATTGTAGAGATTATTTAGGAATTCTAAATTGAGTTGTTTACCTTGTGATAGGTACTCTTGGAGGTTTGATACTATATCTTTCATATATTATAAATTTTTGTTGCAAAGATAATATAATTTTTAAATTAAAGCCAATATAAATTTTAAAATATTATTATCTTTTTTCGCCCTCCCTAACCTTCCCTCTCTCTCATATGTTAAATTATTGCTTTTATTCTTGCTTTCCGTTAAAACTTTCTTCCTACAAAATTGTTTAACCACATCCCTGTAATATCTAATTTTATTATTTATTTGAAAAATTATTAATTTTACTAAATTATTCTAACATATTCTTTTTAAATTATGGAATTAAAAGATGCATTAAAAAATCAGTCTTTATCAAGGGATGAAACTATTACTTATGCTAAAAAATATATTGAAATAAATAGATATTCTTTTGCACAAAAAATCATATTTAATTATTTGAGAGAAAATAAGTTTGACGAGGATTTATTCGAAATATTAGCAGATGTATATTTTTTTAATGGAGATTATAAAAAAGCAAAAAAATTGTATTCTACTATTTATAAAAAAACAAAAAATGATGAATTTAAACGACATATTTGTCAAAAGATACAAAGGACAAAAGAAAGGATTGAGCTTGCTAAAAATCAAATTAAACTCGCCGTGGTTGTCAATGAAGATGAGGATGATTTTTTAGATCCTATTATAAAAGGCATAAATAATGATTATTGGGTAAAAAAATATGTAATACCTCGCAATTATGTTCGCTTTCAAAAAATGTTATCTAAAGCTCTAAAAAACCAAATAATTAATAAAAAATCTTATAAATTAATTCAAAAAATTACAAATAAAAAATTAAAAAAAGCTTTGAAATGGGCTGAGATAATTTGGGTAGAATGGGCTAATGAAAATGCTATCTCTGCTAGCTATTTGAAACCAAGCTATAAAAAACTTTTTATTCGTCTTCATCGTTATGAAGCTTTTGATTTTTATCCTTTATTAATAGATTGGACTAGGGTAGATAATTTAGTTATTGTGAATAATTATATTAGAGATATTCTTGATGAGAAAAATTTAAATATTGATAACTATAAAATAAAATTGATTGCTAATGGGATAGATATTAATAGATTAAGCTTTCACGAACATTCGTATGGGTATAATATAGCATGTGTATCTCATATTACTCCTATGAAAAATTTACATTTTGCATTAGAAATATTAAGAAAATTATTGGAGAAAGATGATAAATATATGCTACATATAGCGGGTAATTTCACTGATCTTGTTTATGAAAAATATATTAAGCAATCTATCAAAAAAATGAATTTAGTGAAGAATGTAATTTTCTATGACTGGGTTAATGATATAAATGAGTGGTTAAATGATAAAAATTATTTGTTATCGACCAGTATCTGTGAAGGTCATCCATTCAATATTATAGAAGCTATGGCTAAAGGCATTAAGCCAGTAGTAAATAATTTTTATGGTGCAGAATTTTCATTTGATAAAAATTTTTTATTTAATAATATCGATGAGGCTGTAACAATGATAACTACAGATCAGTATGATTCTAAATTGTATCATACATACATTATAGAAAAGCAATGGACTGAAAAAGATCAAATAGATAAATTCAAAAAATTGATTTATGAATTGAGTAAATGATTTAATATTTATCTCTGATATATTGAGTAGGATAAGTTAAATCAGCTTTTATAGGCCAATATGGTTGTCGTAATAGAACACGTCCCAGCAAAAATAAATCATTTCTCATGTTGAGACCTTTCTTTTGTTACTTTTCTTTGTGTGGTTGATAAAGAAAAGTAAATTAAGCAGAAATTTATTAAAACAAAATTATACTCATATAAAATTGAGCTATTACAGAGAATGTACTAGTAGTAATTTAGTTAATAATACTACGCTTAAATAAATGTTTAAATTAAATAATGATATATGAATTTAAATAAATTGATGTTAATACCTTTTGTATTAAAGATTATAATGAAAATATCTAAAAATTAAAAAATTTAAAAAATATTTCTATGAAATATTCATAAATAAAGAATTTAAAAATGATAAAATTACTTAATAAATATCATTACTTATTTTAAACAAATAAACATTTTATTTTGTAAAATTCTCAATAACAGATAGATAGAATTTTATTAAAAGTTCTCATATATTTCACCTTTAATTTAACAAAAGCAATTTTTCAAAAAATATCCATCATTTCCCCATCTAAAATCTTTCTTTTATTACTTTTCTTTGTGTGGTTGACAAAGAAAAGTAAATTATATTGAGATAAAATTCACATTTTTCTCCATTTATTACTACTTTTACTTAATTTTATAAAATAAAATTATAACTTCATACAAGTGAATAGATTTGCGCTATCTTTAATTTTACTTTTAATAACATTAAATTTATTCTCTCAAAATACAAGAGATACTTTACTTATTATAAATAATTACTCTGGACAAATAGATATTTATAGTCCTAAATATTTATATATTAATATATTATCAGAATCCCAAGATATTAAGCAAATATTAGATATTGAAAATCAAAAAATTAAAATAGAGCTAGATAGTACAATAGAACTGCCATATGAGTATAATATAACATTGATTTACATTGAAAGAGAGCAGACAATAAAATTACTACAAGAAATATCAGTAGATACAGCAGCCGAAGAGCCTTCGCAACAAATGCCGATATTATCATCTACTCAAATTTATGAAGAAAAAAATGATTTAATAACAAATGGTTACATCTCGAGAGGTATAATGATGAGTAGTCAAGGACAGAGTTCTGTGCAGTCTTCACTAGATTTGCAATTTTATGGTGAGATAGCACCATTTATGATAGAAGGTAGTCTAAATGATAGAAATTTACCTATACAACCTGAAGGTACAAGTGCACGATTACAAGAAATTGATAGAGTTTATATAACATTAAAAAAAGATAATTTCAAACTCACTCTTGGAGATTTTAACATTAAAAGTGGTGATAATACATATTTTTCTAAATATTCTAGGAAACTTCAAGGTAGCATGTTTATTAATCAAAATAAATCAAATAAAAATATTTACAATTATGGTGGTGCAGTAGCTATGAATAAAGGGAAATATGATAGGGTAGAGCTACAGCTGGTAGATGGAATTTCTGGACCATATAAGCTACGTAGCACTGATGCTAATTATATTCAAATCATTGCAAATTCTGAAAATGTATATTTAGATGGTAATATTCTACAAAGAGGTTATGATGCAGACTATATAATAGATTATAACACTTCAGAGATAACTTTCATGCCCAAACTATTTATTCGTTCATCTATGCATATAGTTGTAGAATTTTTATATACAGACTATAATTATGCTCAATCATCATATGGTTTATTTACTGAAATATCAAATAAAAAATTGCTATGGGGAATAAATTATTTCTCTGAAGGAGATGTAAAAAGCCAGCCATTATTGCTCACATTATCAGATAGTGACAAAGTTTTATTATCAAATGCTGGAGCTAATTTACCAGTAGAGATACCTTCATTTCAAGCAACTAGTTTTGATAAGAAGAAAATATTATACAAATTGATAGATACATTAGGATATGATTCAGTATTTGTCTATTGCAGAGACAGCACTGTACAATTATATGAAGTAAATTTTACATTTGTAGGACAGAATAAAGGAAATTACAAAATATCAAATTACGCTGCTAATGGTAAAATTTATGAGTGGATACCACCAATAAATGGTGTGCCACAGGGAGAATATGAACCTATTAGAATACTAAATGC
>JAHDSP010000097.1 GCA_018432645.1 Bacteroidales bacterium
ATGCATATGATAGACAAGAGATTTGGCAGTTTCTCGAAATTGATATTTACATTTTTTACATTTATAGACTTGTCTACCATCGCGAACACCTGCTTTAGTAACATACTCACATTTACATCTGGGACAAATGGGAGCAGTTGATAAAATCTTTATTCTCTGATAATCTAATGCTGTCAATCTATTCTCATTCATGAATTCATAAAGATTGTCTAAAAATTCACGTTTGCCTTCTTTGGTCAGAGACAGCATTTCTTCTATTACTTCGGCTGTATATTCCATAAAATTATGTTTTTTGCAAAATTAATAAAAATATAAAATACTTAATTTTAAACAAAGATTTTATGTCTTTTCCAATGCCTTATTACTGATTGAAAATTTTAATTTATTATTTATTTTTAGATAACTATTAATGATTTTATTAATTTTTTTCATATATAAAATAAATTATTTAATTTTGAAAAAAAATAATTAAAATGTTGGGATTAAATAAAGTTTTATTAATAGGATATGTGGGTAGAGATCCAGAAATTAAGGTTAATAATCCGGATAACAAAAAAGTATCCTTTAGTATAGGTGTGAGTAATATGCGTAGAGATAATGCAGATAATACTGAATGGTTTAACGTCTCTGCTTGGGGTAAATTAGCTGAAATTGTAGAAAAATATGTGAAAAAAGGTATGCCTGTTTATATAGAAGGGAAATTCCGTTCATATGAATTTACTGATAATCAAAATAATCAAAGAAAAGGCTACGAAGTGGTTGCTGATAATGTTATAATGTTATCTAGTAAAGATGATAAATTTATTTCTGATTCTGTGTCTAATGATCAACCATATAATAATATACCTATTCATAATGATCTAGATACAGATGATAATTTCGAACCTAGTGATGATTTACCATTCTAATAAATTTAAATAATTATTTATCATAATGGAAGATGTACCGCTTATCTCGGGAATATTATTTGCAATATTGTTTTCTCTAACAACTCTAATATATTTTATTATATCACTATTAGAATATTCTTTTTTTCAAATTCCTAGTAATTATTCAGATAACAATCAAAAGCCAAAGAATGTCATAGATTTTTATATTAAAAATTTTATTGAACAACCTGAATCCCCATTATTTACTTGGTTCATATTTAGAATATTAATAATTATTTCTCAAACAATTATTTTGTGGTTGTTTTTAATTAATTATTTTACTTCCTTTAATTTAATCATAATTTTATTATTAGCATTTCTAATTGTTATATTTATAGACTATATTTTCGCAGAATGGATTTCTTTTTTAATAATAAAATATGTAAATCCCCAAAAAATAATAAAATCTTTCTTGTGGATATTTATACCATTTATTGCAATTAATAAGTATTTAATAAATATTTTCCCAATATTAAAAAAAGTATTTTCACATAGATTTGCTAAAAAAGAAGAGGTAACCATAGATGAGCTGACAGAGGCAATACATATATCGACAAATAATGAGTCAATAAATACACCTACATCAGTTTTATTAAGAGGTGTAATAAACTTGAGTGAAATAGAAGTCAAAGAAATAATGAAACCTCGTGTAGATGTAGTTGCTATTTCTACTGAATCTAGTTTTAAAGAAATTATAGATTTAATTGTAGAATATGAATATTCTCGTTATCCAGTTTATGACAAAGATATTGATAATATAAAAGGAGTTCTATACATAAAAGATTTATTACCATTTATGACTAATGCTAAAGAAGATTTCTATTGGCAAAAGCACATACGTAGTCCATTTTTTATTCCTGAGAATATGCTAGCAAGTAATCTTCTCAAAGAATTTCAAAAAAATCATATTCACATTGCAATAGTAGTAGACGAGTATGGTGGTACCTCTGGGATAGTTACTCTAGAAGATTTACTAGAGGAGATAGTGGGTGAAATACAAGACGAACATGATAATGATGCTGATGAAATCTTTTCTAAAAAAATTGATAATAATACATATCTGATTGATGCTCGCATTAGTCTTAATGATTTTATTAAATTAATACATTGCGATGAAGATTATTTTGAAGAATTTGAAGACCAAATAGAAACTGTTGCTGGCGTCATATTAACTCTTTTGGGTAATTTCCCACAAAAAAATGAAGAAGTTATTTATAAAAATTGTAAATTTAAAATATTATCTATCGATGAGCGTAGAATAAAAATAGTACGTGTAGAACTTTTACCAACAAAAGAAGATGATAATGACTAATTTTAAAAATTATTCCTATTTAATTATTATTGGTTGTATAATAATATTTTGTAGTTGTCTGCGAGATGAACCAGTGCCTATACCTAAACCATTTGGATATATGAGGGTAGATTTACCTCAAAAACAATATTATTGGTTAGATACTATTTATCCATTTAAGTTCAAATATCCAGTATATGCTGAATTGGTGCCTTATAATGGCAAAAGTAAAGAAGAAGATGCTAAATATTGGTTTAATTTATCTATACCAAGTTTTAATGCATATCTGTATTTTACATATAAAGAAATAAAAAATGATTTACCAGATTTGAGGGAAGATTCACGTACATTTGTTATTAAACATATTCCTAAAAGTTCAAATATTCAGGATATAGAGATTAGTGTACCAGAGCATAATGTTTATGGCATTTTATATGATATTCAAGGTAGTGAAGTTGCTTCTCCTATTCAATTTTTTATTACAGATTCTTCTAAACATTATTTACGTGTAGCTCTTTATTTTAATAATATTCCTAATAATGATTCTCTGAAACCAATCATAGATTTTTTAAAAATTGATATTGACACATTGATCAATTCCCTTACTTGGGAGTAGTTTTTTGATTTTTATAATAAAAATTTCATATAATAATTATCACAAGATAATCATTTATAATTTTTTTGAATAATTTTGCTATCACAATTTAATGCTACAAAAACATTAGACTAATGAAACTAAAAGAAAATAGATGGTTGCTAATATCGATAGTAATTGGTTCATTTTTTAATAGTTTTATGTCTTCATCACTAAATATCGCTATGCCAGTGATAGACATAGAATATGGCATAGGAGTGGACAAAGTAGCATGGATAACAAAATCCTTCCTTTTGGCATCTGCTATTGGTTTATTATTATCAGGATGGTTAGCAGATAATTTTGGCAGACGAAAAATTTTTTTAATTGGCAATATAGTATTTGGTGTAATATCATTCCTAATAATTTTTTTACAAAATTTTTATTTACTGGTAATATTTAGATTTTTTCAGGGATTGGGAAGTTCGATGATTATGGCATCGGCACCAGCCCTCATCGCGTCAGCTTTTGGCACTAATAGACGAGGTTTTGTTTTAGGCATACAAACTACATTTACCT
This sequence comes from Bacteroidales bacterium, assembly GCA_018432645.1. GTDB lineage: Bacteria > Bacteroidota > Bacteroidia > Bacteroidales > DTU049 > DTU049. The sequence goes on from JAHDSP010000097.1 coordinate 3,374, forward strand.
ATGTTGGTTTATTATTAGCCCCTTTGTTAGGTGGTATTCTAACTCAATATTTTGGATGGAAGAGCTTATTTTTATTTAATTTCTTTTTTACAATATTAGCATTAATTATTATAACCTTTGGTGTAAAAAGTGAATGGAAAAATGAAGAAAAAATCAATTTTGATTTTTATGGTTATAGTTTATTTGTAGTTGTAGTTATTGGCATTGTATTAGCCTTAGAATGGTTGAATTGGAACTCATTAATAGCTATAGCTATTAGCTTTTTATTTGGTTATGGTTTCATAATATATGAATTGCAGCATCCACAACCGTTTATATCCATACCATTTATTCGTAATAATAAATTTTTTACACATTCTATTTTAGCAGCGTTGATAAATTATGCGACTACATTTGCTATTAGCTACATTTTAAGTATATATTTACAAAATGTAAGAGGTTTGAAACCTGTTCAAGCTGGTGTAGTTCTTAGTTTTCAACCACTAATGATGGCTTTATTTTCTGCATTTTTTGGCCATTTATCAGATAAACATAATCCAGGTAAAATAGCTTCGTATGGCATGGCTATTATATC
>JAHDSP010000523.1 GCA_018432645.1 Bacteroidales bacterium
ATGTTATTCACCCATTCAGGTTTTATCAACCTAGCTCTATTACCTGACTCACCACCTACTATTACCCAATCAATATTCTCAAGATCTATTTTATCGATGGGACCAATCAAAGGTTCAAATGAAACGAATTTTATTGTTGCCTTTATTTTTCTCAAAATATCAATCCTATATATGTAAGATGAATTCTCAACTGTCACACCAAGCCACACATTGTCTGGTACATTATGATTTTGAAAATATTCAAACATATTTTCGGCTCTTTTTGTCAAAATTTGATATGTATGTTGTGGTGTTTTTTTTATAATTTCAAAAATTTGATCTAAATATTCATCGGGCATATCTTCATGAAATAAATCGCTCATTGAATTTACAAAAAATCTTTGTGGTTTTTTTATTTTTAATGGTTCATTTAGGCGATGTGGTAAAATTTGAAATTTGAAACCATCTTTATAATCTTCCATTCCCATAGCTTGTAGCCTTTTAGCGAAAGAGGCTGCATAACAATTTTTGCAGCCTTCAGATATTTTGCTGCATCCTTTGCTAGGATTCCATACTCTGTCTGTCCATTCTATTTTGGTGGGGTTCATTTTTTAATATTTATTATTTGACTTGCAATGTTTTTAGCTGTTTTATTGTTAGATGCAAAAACAAAATGATATATTGGCACATTGAGACTGTTATATAAAACTAATGGTTGTTCTGTTACATAATTCCAAATTGTTTTTAATCTTTTAGTATACAATTCTGCTATTTTTTCAATGGAATTATTAACCTTTTCAGTAACCTCCATTTCACCAAATAATGTATTTTCTCTTTTACTCTTGTAAAATTCATTTTGTATTTCATCTTTTGTTATTCCAAAAAAAATTTCAAGTTTATTAATATTTTTAAGATTCCCTTTCCTATCTAATAATCTATTAATTATAATACCACTTGGCAGTAGTATCCATATATCTACTCTTTTATTTTTTAAGTTCTCTATACTAGCCCAATTTAATTGCATACCAAATGGATCAAGTAATATAAGGGCTACTTTTGAATTATCTAAATCATTACTAAATGAACTCAATACTTCATTAATGTCTTTTGGCAAAAATTCATATTTTAATTTTTTATCAAAATATGGTTCTATTTTAGTTTTTAATTTATTTAATGCATTTTCATCTGCATCAATAAAATAGTATTCGTCAAATTTCTTATCAAGTCTAACAACTCTTTCTGCTGAACCTTTATAAACATTTATTTCAGATTCATCAATATCTAATTCTGAAAATAAAAGTGTATCATCTGTATCTTTATTTTTATGAGAAGATCTGTCACCACAGCCAGCAAAGCCGTCAATATATATTATTTTTTGTGGCCATCCATTGTATTTTATTCTTTGATTTAACATTATTGTTAAATACGCATTTACATATTTTTCGAAGGCAACTAATTTTTGCTCTGTCCATGTACCGCCCCAATTTTGATTTTCATTTTGCATAAAAAAAATTTTTTACTAAATTAATGAATTTTCTTGTTAAATAATTATTAAATTATAAATCGATGAATAAAACTATACAAGCAAGCCAAACTATCGAAAATTGTCTGCTATTTACCCAGATATATAATTACAGAAACTTAATCAAAAGCCTAGAAAATGAAATTGATAAAAAAATATACGAACTTCACGGTCTATCTAATGATGACATAATAAAGATAAAAAAATAGTTGGGAATAAGCTGGTATGAGAAAATTTAAGAAACGACGATAGCAATAGTTGTTTCAACAATAATTTATGATTGCGAGAAAAAATATTACTTATAAAACATAAAAATATAAAAAATATAAAAAAAATTTTTTTATTTAAAAATAATTATGTAATTTTGCAACATAAACCCCTAAAAAATAAAAAATATGAAAAAAGTAAATTTAATTGCAAAAAAAGTAGCTTTATTAATGTTCATTAGTTTATTTAGCATAGCTGCTTATTCTCAATTTTATATTAATGTGGGTGGTGGTTACAATCTAGGAATAGCTACTCAATCATTATTAGCCAATTATGAAAGCACAAATGATATCGAAAAAATAGAAAATGTGAAAACC
>JAHDSP010000177.1 GCA_018432645.1 Bacteroidales bacterium
AATAGGTTTCAAGTGGAGAACAAATAATAATAATTTTCGCTCGAGATTAGAATTTAATGCTGTTCGTCCTTATACTTATAGTCACAAAAATCCTATTCTAAATTTCTCTAATAATGGCCAGCCAGTTGCTCATCCTTTTGGTGCTAATTTTTATGAAGTCCTTGCCGAGGCTGCTTTTATAAAAAATAATTTCTATATATACTTTTTAAGTTTTTATAAAAAAATCGGCTATGATACTACTGGTACACATTTTGGACAAAATATCTTCGCGCCTACTTTCGATGCTTATATGGGCAACAACATTCCTGTAAATCCTTTTTATAATGTTATAGGACAGGGAAATCTAGATAAATTACTATCTATTCAGATTAATTTCATGTATAAAATCAAAATTAGTTATTTATATTACATTTATGCAGGTGTAGGATATGAATCTAGATACAACTTCAGTACAGACTTTTTTGATTTTATTCCTTTTTTTAAATTACAATTTAATACAAATAATTTGCATGCATGGCATAGCTATAATTGAGATGGGGAGATGGGGTGACTGGGTGATAGGGTGACTGGGGAGACTTGGAGAAAGGGTGACGAGGAGACATGGAAGCAGCATGATTCCTAAATATTTTATAACTTATTAGATTTAAAATTTAAAAATTGGAAAATAATAAATAATGATTAATGGGAAAATATATAATATTTCATTAAAAAATTTTTTTAATTAAAAAGTAATTACTAATTTTGGACCATCAAAACCCTAAAAACAAAAAGATATGAAAAAATTAGCAATTTTAGTTTTTGTAGCAATGATTGCTGTATCATTCAGCAGTTGCCAAAAAGAAGATACCCAAACAGCTATTATAAATAATGTTAAAGAAATTGGATTTAAGGGCGTTTTACAAAGTTGCCTTTACAGAATTGAAGGAAATTGTGTTTATGGCGTTTGTTGTACCCCTGGAGCTTTTGAACAATGTCCTTGCTGTTTTCCTTGTACTCCTATTATTATTGAAGGATCATATATTACTTTAGATTGTGCAAATATATTAGAAAAATTTGGTTTTACTGTGGATGAAATATCGATATGGCAAAATGATAAAAATGCTTTAGAATGCTCTGATACCTTCATTTTAAATCATTATAATTTTTATTTACTTTTATATGAACAAGGGCTATCAAAACATCCAGATGAAATGTTAAAAAATATGAAAAAATAAAATAATTATGAAAAAATATTATATTTTATTGATTAGTATGACATTGTGCCTTTGCTATTCCTGCCAAAATAATAAAGACATAGCAAAAATAAATTTCACAATTGATAGCTGCACTGTCAGTCATCCAGATATTAAGCAAATCACTAGTAAAATTAATATCGCAATGATAGATATTAAAAAGTGGAATGATACTACTTTTTTATTTTTGATACCAAGCAATATGAATAGCACTATATCACTATACACCTACTACTGGGATAATGGTTTTAATTTACTAAGCAAATATGAGCTCTCTGACAGCATAAGTAATTTTTTTCTCAAAAATCAATACAATAGCATTACATTTATAAATAAAGATTCATTAATTGCTGGCGGTAATAATAACTTTGCAATTATTGATTTGAAAAAAAATGAAATCTCACCATCCTATCGACCAAACGAAAATGAATATCTACAAGCGACACAGAATCCACTACAATGGAATAGTAAACATAAATTATTATTATCAGAATATCTGAATTACTCTAATCCAACATCAGAGCTTGGCATTGTGCAGACTGAAATAATCGCTTGCATAGATTTCTATAATAATAAACTCTATAAAATCCCAATAAAAATGATTAATGAAGAGCAAATAAAGCTTGATCCTAATTATGTATTTCATTTTTCTACTTTTGATGATAAAATTATTGGTAAACACAGCATAAAAAATGAGTTTATAGTTTATAATTTTAATGATAATTCAGTAAAAACTATAGAAAATGATGCATTAGCAAATTTCAATAAAAAATTCACAAATAAAGAGAAGGAACGATTAGAAAAATTACAAAAACAGCTCGGACTATATGATTTTCGTTTGAATGAATTTGCAAATAATTATATACAAAAAGCTATCGTGTGCGATCAAACTAATGGTAATATTATCGTAGCTTACTTAGATCCAGTGCCACAGGATGGTAAAGATGGTAAAAAACCTCCAATTTCGTATAGAGCTAAAACATTTTTAATTTTTGATAAAGATTTTAATCTGTTAGGAGAAATAAAAACAGATGTTGATAATTTCACACCATCAATGTTTTTTAGCATAGACAATAATATTTTCTTGGTAGAGATTTGTTTTAATAAATTAAATATTAAAAGAATTTCCTATGAATCCTAAAAGATTTCTTTTACTATTTTGTTTAATATTAATAATTTTTATAGTTAGTAGTTGCAAAGAAAAATATCCTGATGAAGAGCTCATAAATGAATATGTGGCTATAAATAAAGATAAATTTAATAATGAAAATACCTTTTACCTCATATCTATGCGAGAAACTCCATTTTCTTGTGCTAATAAACTGATACAGTTTGATCCAGATAAAGTAATAAAGCAAATATCTGACTCACTGAAAAATGAAAAAATATTTTTACTCACTGATGAATTTATATATTTCTACTTAGACACAGTACATGCAGGAAGTGTAAAAATAATCATAGATTCTAGCAAAGTCCTTGATAGATATGGCTTACCACATTCAGCACATTTATTTTATTTTAAAAATGGGAAAATTAAAAATTGGCAATTAATATTATATTAATGCTATGCCTCAACAATCATTGAAGCCTTTGTCCAATTTCAAACAATTCTTTTATTAAAAAGATTATATGTGAATATATAGAAATTTAATCTAAAAAATATTTTTATTTATTAGTATTTTTATTTCAAAAATTTTATTTAATTTAGTAAGATTAAAATTTTATAATATGAAAAAACAAAAACAATTATGAAAGAAACAAAAACAATTTTATTGTTAGCATTAATACTAAGTGTAAGTCTCTTAATGGGACAAAAACAGGTGAGTGGAGTGAAGCAATTAAATCCTATTAATTTTATGTCACCTAAAACACCAAATGATACTTTAATGCCTGCTAGTTTTTTGACAGGTACACCAACCTTATATTTGTACTCACAGGGCGGGTATATAACAGGTACAAATGGTTGTGGTGATCAAGCAAAAGCTCAACTATTCAATGTAACTAGTCCTTGCAATATTGAAGGTTGCCTTGTTTGGGTAGGTGCTAAAGAAATAGTAGGTACTGCTAATACTGTAAGATTTGTTGTTTATACTGCTGATGGACCAGGCATTGGCAATGCAGGCGTTGTTAATACAGCTCCTGGGTTTGAACAAGCTTCCATAGAAATAAGCATGAATGATCTGGATACTTCTTCATCAATTACTTCCACATTGGATGGAGCACATGTTTTTATGTTATCTTCACCATTGTATGTAACAACTGATTATTATGTTGGAATGGATTTTACCAATACTTATGATGATATTTTAGGTATTGTTTCTACTACTGATGGAGATGCAGGAGGTACTGAATTAGCATGGGAGAGAGGGTATAAAAATAACTGGTTTTCAATACTTAGTTCATGGGACATTGACATCGATCTTGCATTTTTCCCTATTATTTATATGTGCGGAATTGGTATACAAACTGAGGATATAAATGGTGTCATCTTCAATGTTGTGCCTAATCCAGCTTATGGAATATCAAAGATAGAGTATGAACTAACTAATCCTAGCTCTAATGTAGAAATTAAAATTTTAGATGTTACTGGTAAAATAGTAAAATGTTTTAATGAAGGTGCTAAAGAACCTGGAAAATATAATGTAACTTTCAATGCTTCTGAGCTACAACCAGGTAATTATTTTTATACAATTTATGCTGGCAATGGCCGTCAATTTGCTAAAAAATTCCAGGTAGAATAAATCTTTAATAATTAATAGAAATAAAAAAACGGGATTTTATTTCCTGTTTTTTTACAGTTTTTTATTATTTATATTTTACCTTTTCTATTTCCCATTATTCATTTCCCAATGCGGATTTAACGACATATCTTTGCTATATCTCATAATAATCAAATATATTGATTTGTTTAGGATTTAATAATTTAAAATTTTATCTATTCATATTGTAACATTTTTATTGAAGTGGGCTAATAGTAATATGCTTATATATTTAAAAATTTTTTTTATCTCAAAACAATTACTTATTTCATACCATCGAAAATCCAAAAACAAAAATATATTAAAAATATGGATTAATACTATTGGCAAGAAATCATTTCTAATTTAGGTAGATATGATATAGGTTTTGGTAAAATAAAAACTATTTTCTATTTCCCACTTTTAATATTATTTTTAGCATATCTTTAAATTAAAAGAGGTAATTTTAAAATTATTTTATAATAATCAAAATTTATGTGTCGTTATTAAAAAAATTTAAAACATTTGAAGAACTAAATGTTTTAAACAATTTTAAAAATTTTTTAATTAATAAAGGTATAAAATTAAACATTTTATCTGCTGTTTTAATTTTATATGGAGCATGTGAATAAATAAAATAATCAATAATTATGAAAACAATAAAGTTTTTCCCAATCATCATTATGTTGATATTTTTATCAACTAGTTGCATTACTACATCTGTGGCAGACATTCAAAGTAAATCTGATAATATCATTAAAATTTATACTACTAAATTACCAGAAAAGGATTATATAGAGGTTAAGTATATTTCAGCTAGTGGTTCTATATTTAGCAGTCCTGAAAGATTACTCTATAAACTA
>JAHDSP010000152.1 GCA_018432645.1 Bacteroidales bacterium
ACTGTAGGTGCATGAAAACCATAATCCATAAGCCTTTTGGCGATATCTAATTCTGTCACACCATTTGCACGGAAAGGATTACAATCGATTATAAATTCATGAGCAGAAAAACCTTTTGATCCCACATATAATATTTTATAGAAAGGTTCTAATTTTTTTCTTAAATAATTAGAATTAAGAATAGCTATTTGTGTAGCAGCTTTCAGTCCATCATCACCTAGCATTTTAATATATAGATACGAAATAGGCAAAATGAAAGCACTACCAAAAGGAGCTGCAGCTACAGTATTCACTGAATGAGTAATAATACCATCTGGATGAAATGGATGGGACGGCAAATATGGGGTGAGATGTTTAGCTACACAAATAGGTCCCATTCCTGGACCACCACCACCGTGAGGTATAGCAAATGTTTTGTGCAAATTGAGATGACAAACATCAGCTCCCATGAGACCAGGAGAAGTGAAACCTATCTGAGCGTTCATATTAGCACCATCCATATATACTTGTCCACCATACTGATGTATAGTATTTATAATTTCTAAAATTTTATCTTCAAAAACGCCATGGGTACTAGGATATGTGATCATTAGAGCTGCTAATTTATCAGCATTCTCTTTTGCTTTAGCTTTTAGATCCTCTAAATCTACATTTCCCTTATCATCAGTTTTCACAACAACTACTTTCATACCTGCAGTTACAGCACTTGCAGGATTAGTACCGTGAGCTGATGCTGGTATCAAGCATACATTTCTATAACCTTGTCCTTTAGCTTCGAAATAAGCTCTAATAGTTATTAACCCAGTATATTCACCAGATGCACCACTATTAGGTTGAAAGGTTATACTATCCATACCAGTAATTTTTACTAATAATTGTCCTAGTTCATTAATCAATTCTAAATAACCCTGCACCTGATCCTTTGGGGCAAAAGGATGTAAATTAGCAAAACCAGGCCACGACAAATGAAATAGCTCTGTAGATGCATTTAGCTTCATAGTGCAGCTACCTAATGGTATCATTGTTCTATCTAAAGCCAAGTCTCTGTCAGCTAATTTAGTAAGATATCTCATCATCGCTGTCTCACTGTGATAAATGTTAAATATTTTCTGTTGCATATAATTACTCACACGTCTATACTTATCTTCAAATGTTATAATTTGAGTATTTTTCAAATCATCACATTTGAATGTAGTAGCTTCTTTACCAGTGAGTTTAGCTAAAATTGTGAGTAATTCATTTATATCATCCATAGTAGATGTTTCGCCCAGGCTGATACCGATTTCTTTATCATTTATATACCTTAGATTTATATTATTTTCAAGAAATTTCATTTTTAGAGCATCCATATCTACATAAGCTGGTATCTCTATTCTAATAGTATCAAAGAAGTTTTTATTTTTTTGAATATAGCCATATTTTTGAATTTCTTGTGCTAATAAACCTGTCAATTTATTAATATGAGTAGCTATTTGCCTAATGCCATCTGCCCCATGATAAATAGCATAAGCACCAGCCATCATAGCTAATAGAGCCTGAGCAGTACATATGTTAGAGGTAGCTCTTTCTCGTTTAATATGTTGCTCACGAGTTTGCAGAGTCATACGTAATGCTTTATTACCATTAGCATCTATAGATACGCCAATGATTCTTCCTGGCATTTGACGTATATAATCCATTCTAGTAGCCATATAGCCAGCATGAGGTCCACCAAAGCCCATTGGAATGCCCATTCTCTGTGTACTGCCTACCACTATATCGGCTCCCCATTCACCTGGAGGTGTTAATAGTGCTAATGACATTATATCCGCAGCTACTACTATTTTAGCATCAATATTTTTAGCTTTATTTATCACCTCAGTATAATCCTTTATTTCTCCATACTGATCTGGATATTGCACTAAAATACCAAAAACATCATCAATAAAATCATATTTAAAAATATCAGTTACCACTACATCGTAATCCAGATATTTAGCTCTAGTAAGTACTACAGCGAGAGTCTGAGGAAACACACGTTCATCAACTACAAAAACACGAGCATCATTTTTTACTTTATCACGGCTACGCAAGTTAAATGCCATAGTCATAGCTTCTGTAGCAGCAGTAGCCTCGTCTAGCATAGATGCATTAGCTATATCCATACCTGTCAGTTCTGTAAGCATCGTTTGAAAAATTAATAATAGTTCTAACCTTCCTTGACTAATCTCAGCCTGATATGGAGTATATGATGTATAAAATCTCGGATTTTCTAATATATGTCTTTGTATCACACCGGGGAGAGCAGTCTCATAGTAGCCTAGTCCAATATAATTTTTAAAAATTTTATTTTTAAAAGCGAATTTCTTCATTAATTCTATGGCTTGAGCTTCATTGAGTCCTTTTCCTATTCCTAAATTTAAATCTTTTTTTAGGATATCAGCAGGAATAGTTTTTTCTATTATCTCATCTAATGAAGCTACACCAATGTCCTCTAACATTTTATTTATTTCAGTATCATTGGGACCATTATGTCTGGATGCAAAATTATTCTTGTACATAAACTAATATTTTTTTAAACTTTATAAATGCAAAAATATGAAAAAAAACTAAGAATAATAAATGATAAAAATATTGGCTTTATAAGGCAGCATTTTTTAGAAGGCATGCATCTCCATAGCTAAAAAATCTAAAATCATTATTAATTGCATAATCATAAATAACTCTCCATGGCACTGCTGAGAATGCATCTACAAGCATAAGTAATGTACTTTGGGGCTGATGAAAATTTGTAATTAGATAATCTGCAGATATTACCTTAGCTGGTGGCACAATAAATAATCGAGTATGTCCTTCTAATCTATTCAAATTATTATTTTCTAAAAATAACTTTAATTTTTTTATTAACAATTTTTTATCAGATAAATTTTCATATTTTCTATGCATATCATCAAATTGTTGAATATCAATAGGATATACAGAAGTATCTTCTGCGAATAATAGCAAACTCTCTAAACATCGCAGTGTAGTAGTGCCCACGATTACCCACGGCCTTTCAATATTTTCGTAAAGAATATTTAAATTTTCTTTGTCTATTGAAAATTCTTCTCTGTGCATTTGATGTTCCTCTATGCTAGTTTTCACTGGTTTGAAAGTGCCAGCACCTACATGTAATGTAATAAAATCTTTTTTATAACCTCTTGCATCAAGGGATGCGAAGACTCTATCAGTGAAATGAAGGCTAGCAGTAGGTGATGCTACAGATCCATTAACTTTTGCAAAAACTGGTTGATAATAGATTTTGTCTTCTTCTACAGCTTTTCGTTTAATATAGGGTGGTATAGGCATCTCTCCTATTAATTCTAATATTTCTGATAATGTGTAA
>JAHDSP010000548.1 GCA_018432645.1 Bacteroidales bacterium
CAGTTCCTTGGTGCATTTTGTCGTCATTTATGGGCAACTAAATCTACTGATGGTGGTGATACTTGGAGTGATTTCACTGAATTAACTACAGGGGAAGATTTTGATGTACGAGAATGCGTCTATCCTGCTATGGCTAAAAATGCTAATGAATACTTACATCTAACATTTCAAGCTGATTATGGTCCTGGTAATGCATTACAAGATGAGACTCATCCTCAGCAACAAAATGATATTCTTTATATGAAAGTTCTAAAATCTGACATTGGTATTATCAATTCGATTAATGAATATAATACAATAAATTCAATATCTATATATCCAAATCCTGCTAATGATTATGTAAATGTAAACATCATATCTCCAGTCAGTACCAATGCTATTATAAGTATCTCAAATATATTAGGTCAACAGGTTTATTCTGAATCTATTAATGTAAAAGCAGGAAATACCAATATACATATTGATGTTAATAATTTACCTGCTGGAATGTATATGTTCTCTTTGCTAGCTGATGGTAATTTATTGAAAACTCAAAAGATAATCATAGAATAAATTGCATATTCTTAAAAACTAAAAAAGGAAGGACTCAAACCCTTCCTTTTTTAGTTGCAAAAATTCATTAACATAAAGAATTATTTATTATTTTAGTTTGAATTATAATAAAACATTAAAAAAAATTGCATAATTAAAAATTTTTATATAAATTTGTAATAACAACCCTAAAATATAAAAATTATGAAAAGATTTAAATCAATTTTAACATTAGTATTAATGGTAAGTGTGAGCTTATTAATGGCTCAGAATAAGAGTGCTAATGTGGCACCTAAAAAATTAGATGCTTTCAAAGTAAACAAGGTCCCATTAAGTACTGATAAACAAATTTCTTTTACTTCATATAAAAATGAAGTAGCTCCATTACTAAATAAAATAGCACAAAATAACAATAAAAGGGCTTTAACTATGTCTAAGATGGGACATTCTGTCAATATTTTTTCAGTACTATTAGAGCAGCAGACATGTTTAAGTGCCAATCAAGAGCTAAACGCTATTGCATTCACCTATAGACAAGACCCTGCTTATACAGGTGGTAGCGGTGTTGTTAGAACATCTTTATCTACTAATGGTGGTACCTCATTCGATAGTACAACATTGATACCATGGAGCTTACCTATTTCTACAAGTGATTATTTTGGTAGATATCCGAGTGGAGTTATTTATAATCCTTCTGGTAATACAAACTATGAGAATGCTGCTATTGTAGTTACAGGTCCTATGCTTATAGACGGCGGGTGGGGAGGTGATTTTTATGGTTCTGAATTATTAGACGGTACTGGCATAAATAATCAACCTCTACCATTTGAATCTACTCTTTATCCAGGTGTAGCTAGTGATAGACAGACTTTATTTAATAGACTTTTTTTACAATCACATGGAGATAAATTTTTTGTTTTAGGTGATGCAAATGAAGATAATGGTTCTAATTACACTAGAATTGTTTATATTGTAAACATAGGGCAGTGGGATGCTACTGGGGATTCAGTTATATGGCATAGAGTACCAGTAGAACCAGACTTTGCTACAACAGATGGATTACCTGATGGATTAATTTATCCTGCTTTAGCAATGGATGATAATGGAACTAATGGTTATTTAGTATTTGTTGGTCGTAATCCAGATGCTAATGATCCTCTATCTTATCAACCATTTATATATAAAACTGAAGATGGTGGTGATAATTGGACAAAAATTCCTTTTAACTGGGAAACTATCCCCACTATAGTAAATCATGTTGAAAACTATGCCCCATCAGGATCAGGAGTTAATCGTCCATTTTTTGATAATCCTATAGAGGCCGTTATAGACAAAAATGGTAATTTACATTTTGCTTGTTATATTCACAGAGCTTGGAGTAATAACCCTGATTCATTATCATATTTAGTAAATAGATTTTATATGAATGGTGTATTATTTGATATTTATCAAACATCTACTGGATGGGATGCCAAATTGATAGATACAGTTTGGTGTGATGATTATATTTTCTATTCAGAAGGAAGTAGTAATTATACTATTGAAAGTCGTCCTCAAATGAGTCGTACACCAGATGGTAGTTATATTGTATTTTCTTGGGCAGATAGTGATACTTCTTATGTAACTGAAACAGATAATGAATATAATAATATGATACCTGATATATTCGTAAAAGTTTATGATGCTACTACCAATACTTATTCAGAAACTATTAATGTAACTGTGGGCACTGATATTGAAAGTCAAGCTACTTGGCACTTTTTAGCTGACCAATGTTTTGATTTAGGTAATGGTAATATAAAAGTTCCTCTATCTGTTGGTATTTTACGTGGTAATTATACTTCAAATGATAGAATTGATTACTATCTTTTAAATGATGTTATTATTGGTCCACAAGGCATAACTAGCTATACAAATACTGCTAACTTCTCTATTTATCCTAATCCTGTATCTGATCAATTAAACATTAATTTGATCAATAAAGGTATTAATACTATAAAAATAATGAATATAATGGGAGCTGAAGTATATTCAACTGTAGTAGATGGTAAAGATCATTGTACTATTGACTTATCTAATTTACCTGCTGGCATGTACATAGTAAATGTATCTAACAGTACAGGTACTAATGCAAAGAAAATTGTAAAAAAATAATTTTTGGAAGTTTATTGTAATATAAAAAAGATAGCCGTGAAAAGCACGGCTATCTTTTTTATTAACTAAATCACTTATGATTTTTATCAATTTATTTTTTATATATTTGCATAAAAATTACTATGAAAAATCAATCTTGGCTTAATAGTTATCTAGATAATAAATATCTTACTTTCTTATTTAGCCTAGATGAGAAGCTAAATAAAAGTAATGATATCCAAGAAATTTTCAATTTTATTATAAATAATATATCTAATTACTTTTCTAATTCAGAAATGCTAAAAATACATATTACTTATGATAATATAAATTTTGGAGAAGAAATAGCTAATATCGATAAGTCTAAAATGATATCAATGCCGATAAACGTTGATAATGAAGATAGAGGGGAAATGGTATTATATTATCAAGGGCTCGATAATGGTGAAATAGAATTTTCGAAAGCTGAAAAAGATTTTATAAAATTATTAGTTTCTAGATTATCAGACTATCTAAGCACAATTGCAAAGATAGAAACTATGTCATATAAAGAGTATACACCTATATATAATGCAAAAGTATCAGATAAATATTCAAAAGATTTAATAAATTGGCTTTCAGCATTTAATCTAACAGTAGATCAGATAGATGGCTTACTTCATACTTGTCTAAATTTTAGAAAAGGAGAAACTGTATGCAAGCAAAATGCATTCTCTTCATATTTCATTTTGTTAGCAGAAGGATATTGCAAGTCTTTTGTAGAAGATAGTAAAGGACATACATTGAGTTTTATGGTTAATAAAGCTTTTGAATTTATAGCTCTTTCATCATTGTATGGTAAATCATTTTATTTTACTACAGTTACATTAACTCCTTGTAAAATTTATTTAATTGAGAAAAATGATTTTTTTATCTTAATGGAGCAAAATAAAGATTTTCATAGAGAAGTGACTAAATGGCTGTGCGAAAACTACAATATCGTTTTTGAAAAATTAGCCATTAGAGGACTAAAGCAAACAATAGGTAGAGTAGCACATACTCTATTATATCTAAGTCAAACTGTTTTTGAAAGTGATGTCATACCAAATTTAATCACTAGAAAAGACATTGCTGAATTTTCTGGTATGTCTAATGAAAATTGTGTAAGGATATTATCATCTTTTAAAAGAGACAACATTATAAAATATACTAAAAATGGAATTCAAATAAAAGATTTTAATCTATTGAAAACTATGATAATAGCTGGTTAGAAAAAAGTTATATAAAAATGAGTTTAAAACACATTTTTCTGCTTCATCAAATTATTCCCTAATTTGAGACCTTTCTTTTGTTACTTTTCTTTGTGTGGCTGACAAAGAAAAGTAAATTATATAAAAATTTGTTCAAAAATTAATTATACTCAAAAGAAATATATTTATTATTGAGACATTCAGAGTAATAAATTAGTTTTTCATAAAACACTTAATTTATTAAAATAAAATTATTTTAATAAAATGTTTAAATTAATTAATGATATATAAATTTAAATAAAACACAATTAATACTTCTTAAATTATAGCATATAAAGTAAATTAATAAAAATTAAAATTTTAATAAATATTTCTATCAAATGTTCATTAATAATGATTTTAATTGTTAAAAATTATTAATACAATATCATTAATTAATTTAAACAAAAAAAATATGATTTTTTAAAATGTTTAATAAAAGATGGCTATTTATTCATAAAATGCTTAATTTTATTTTTTAATAATATGGATTAGCAAATGTTTTGACATCATCTAAACATACTTTGCTATCACACAGGATCATTAGCCTTTCAATAATATTTCTCAGCTCTCTGACATTACCTCGCCAAGGAAGTTTTTTTAAATACTCAATAGCGTCTGGTTCGAAAGTTAATGGCGGTTTTTTCATAGCTTCGCTAAACTCTTGCAAAAAATAATCTATTAAAAGAGGAATATCTTCTTTTCGTTCTCTAAGCGGAGGTACTTCTATAATGATAACTGCTAGTCTATGAAATAAATCTTCACGAAATCTTTTATTTTGAATTTCTTCTACTAAATTTTTATTAGTAGCTGCTATCACTCTCACATTAACAGGTATTTCTTTTTCACCACCAACATGTGTTATTTTATTTTCTTCTAAAGTTCTTAAAACTTTTGCCTGAGCAGCTAAGCTCATATCTCCTATTTCATCTAAAAACAAAGTACCATTACTAGCTAACTCGAAACTGCCTTTTTTAGATTTTATAGCAGAGGTAAAAGCACCTTTTTCATGACCAAATAGCTCACTTTCTATCAATTCAGAAGGTATAGCAGCACAATTCACCTCAATAAATGGACCTTTGGAACGTGGACTCAACTCATGTAACCAATGGGCAATATTTTCTTTGCCCGTACCATTTTCACCAACTATTAGCACTCTAGCATCTGTAGGAGCAATTTTCTCTATATTGTTTTTTAGTTTTTTCATTACATCAGATTCACCTATCAAAGCATATTTTTTTGTTAATTTGCTTTTAAGTCTTTTAGTTTCTTCCATCAAATTAGATCTATCTAATGCATTACGTATAGATATTAGCAATCTATTTAAATCGAATGGTTTTATTATAAAATCAAAAGCACCTTTTTTAATAGCATCTACTGCCGTATCGATAGTTCCATGGCCAGATATCATTATTACTGGTATATCATAGCTTTGTAAAATTTTATCTAAAAGCTCCAAACCATCCATTCCTGGCATTTTAATATCACATAAAACCACATCAAATGATTGTTGAGAAAATAAATCTAAAGCTTGCAATCCACTATCAGCCTCCACGACTTCATACCCTTCATATTCAAGCATTTCTCTCAAAGTTTCTCTCACAGACTTCTCATCATCTACTATTAAAATTCTACTCATTTCAATGAAATTTTTTTATGATTAATTTTCTTCGAAATTATTAAATTATTTAGTCTATACTGCAAAAAAAATTTTATACTATCCAAATAAGTTCTCGTCTAATAATGCCAGCAAGAGGATAGAGGTAAGGATAATTACGGTTTTCAGGTAAATCCTCGATTTCGAAATTAACACAATAATTTTCGAAAAATTCAACTTTCTTTTTGTCTAAATTAGTAAAAGCAATTCCTAGATAATACAAGCCCTGATTGAGTAGATTTTTTTCTAATTTAGCATAAATTTTAAAGATACCTTTGCCTTTTGGCACTCTATCACTATCAATGATGCTAGTCAAAACATATTGATTATTAGAGGTTAAAATATGAATATTAGGGTAAATGTCATCATTAGTTAATTTCTCATAGATAATTTCAAAATAGACATCTTCATTATTGGTAAAAGTGAATCTTTCATTATTTTCATTATCTAAAATTCTAAATGAAATTGGCTTAACGACTTCATTATTAATATTATTCCAATATTTAGAAGTATCATACTTGGCTATTTCATTTATGTATTTGTTAATTACCTTGTCAGTGTCATCAAAAGTATCTAAATGTCCATTGACAAAAAGAGCAGATTTTTCGCATAGATTAGAAATAGCATTGAGGTTATGGCTAACAAAGATGATTGTTCTACCTTCAGTATTAGAAACCTCATCCATTTTGCCAAGGCATTTCTTTTGAAATTCAGCATCACCTACAGCTAATACCTCATCAACGAGCATAATATCTGCATCTAGAAAAGCTGAGACGGCAAAAGCTAATCTCATTTGCATACCTGAAGAGTAGTGCTTCACTGGAGTATCAATAAATTTTTCTACACCGGAAAATGCAACAATATCATCAAATTTTTTATTAATTTCTTGACGTTTCATGCCTAAAATAGCTCCATTTAGATACACATTTTCTCTACCAGATAGCTCTCCATGAAAACCAGTACCTACCTCTAATAAGCTAGCTACTCTTCCTCTCAATATAACAGAGCCTGATGTAGGATAAGTAATTCGAGATAAAATTTTAAGAAATGTGCTTTTGCCTGCACCATTTTTACCAATAACTCCAATTTTTTGACCACTTTCGATAGTTAAATTTACATTATCTAGAGCTTTAATGTAATGCTTTCCCCTATTTTTGGGATTAGTTTTAAATAATTGAGTAATGGCATCTCTAAAAGTCAGATAAGAGCCGTGCAAACTACCTAATCTATATATTTTAGTTAAATTTTCTACCTCTATGATTGGATTCACAAAATTAAGATCAAAGATTAATAATTATAAAAAAATGAAAAGAAATAAATTAATATTCGCTAGACCAGGCTACGCTTACAACTTCATCATCTTCTAAATAAAAATCTACCATGTCATCTTCTATTGATACACGTTTTTCGCCCCATTCTTCTACTTCTTCATCAAATTTATTATAACCAACACTGTTTAATAATTTTTTTAAGTCATTATAAGATAACCCTATGATTTTATTTCCTTTAAAATAGGTTTCTGG
>JAHDSP010000024.1 GCA_018432645.1 Bacteroidales bacterium
ATGTTATTCACCCATTCAGGTTTTATCAACCTAGCTCTATTACCTGACTCACCACCTACTATTACCCAATCAATATTCTCAAGATCTATTTTATCGATGGGACCAATCAAAGGTTCAAATGAAACGAATTTTATTGTTGCCCTTATATAATCTAAAATTAATCATTTCCATCAATAAAATAGAATTTTGAATCAATTTCATAGAGAAATCTTGAAGGTTTGTTGGTATATCCACCATAACTCTCTATATACACTGGAATAGTAATGAATAAATTTTCTTTAGCCCTGCTGCATGCTACATAAAATACCCTTCTTTCTTCTTCTAAATCTTCTATGTTTGATAAACTTTTACTAGATGGGAAAAGTCCATCAATAGCATGTGGTATAAATACAGTATGCCATTCTAATCCTTTTGATGAATGAATTGTTGAAACTTTTATTGTATCTTTTATATTTTTACTTGGATCAGGTATTACTCCATCATGAAATTTATATTTCGGGGGCTCTAAAGTAAAATCGTCTAAAAATTTTTCTATAGATTCATAATTAATAGCAATAATTTTTAAAACTTCTAAATCTTGCTCTCTTTCATCATAATTACTGTATTTTTTTTTAAACAAAGGAATATAAAAATCGTAAATCAAATTAAAAATTTCATCAATTTTTATATTATTGTTATTTACTATTGTATTGTACATATTTTCTAATTTATTTATTTCATCGTAATATTTTCTATTTTTAAATTCTGAAAAATTAATAATACCACTTTTTTTATTAATAGATGTTATTATTTCTGATGCACGTACATCACCAATACCATCTATTAATTGCAGTATTCTATGCCAAGATATAGCATCAATATGATTTATAATGATTCTTAAAAAAGCTATAATATCTTTAACATGTGCTCGTTCAGCAAATTTAATACCTCCAATAACATCAAATGGAATATTCCTAGCCATAAGTTCAGTCTGTATCACAGATGAATGCCATGCTGCACGTGTCAAAATTGCGAAGTCATTATAATTAAGAATATCACCCTTTATTTCTAAAATTTTGTCTACAATAAATTTTGCTTGATCTCTCTCATTTGCAAATTTTTTAAATATAGGCTTTTGGCTAGATTGAATATTTGTATACAAATTCTTTTTATAGCCAATCTGAGCATTAGAAATGATACAATTGATAAAATTCAAAATGCTTTGATTGCTTCTATAATTACGTTCTAGTTTTACAACACTACAATTTGGATGAAATTGTGGAAATCTGAGAATATTTTCATAAACAGCACCTCTAAATGTATATATACTTTGTGCATCATCGCCAACTACTGTTATTTTTTCATTTTTATTAGCAATCAAATCAGCTATATCTCTTTGGATAGTGTTTGTATCTTGATATTCATCTACTAGTACATATTCTACATCTTTTTGTACTGCTTTTAAAAAACCAGCATTGTCGCGCAAATTATCTCTTAAAATAATTATCAAATCATCGTAATCTAATAAATTAAAAGTTTTTTTATATTTTTCATAATAGCTATTTAATTTTATTATCTCATCTGTATAATCAATATAGTTATTAAAAAACTCATCTATCACATTAGTAATTGATTTTTCTAAATTTCTAGCTTTTGTTGTTATTTCTTGTAATTCATTTTTATTAGGGAAAGGCTTACCATCAACTTTTATTTTCAATTCAGATTTTAATAGACTGAAAATTTCTGCTGAATCAGTTGTATCAATAATAGTGAAATTATCCTTAATCCCAATTACATTACTGTAACTTCTGAGAATATAATTTGCAAAGCTATGAAATGTCCCACCCAAAACATTTCCACCTATTTGGTTTTTCAATAGTTTATTAACCCTATCTAGCATTTCTTGAGCTGCTTTTTTTGTAAAAGTTAGTAATAAAATGCTATTTGGATTTACGCCATTTTCTATTAAATAACAAACTTTATAGGTAATCACTCTAGTTTTACCACTGCCTGCACCAGCTATCACTAATAGTGGCACATCAGTTGTAGTAACAGCTATTAATTGTTCATTATTCAATTCATTTACATAATCAATTTTATAATTTTTTGTTGCATCATAATTAGACTTTTTTATGATTTTATCTTCGATGTTTTTTGTAAGTTCTTTTAACTCCAAAACTTTCTTTTTAGTTTTATCATCTAATTGTAAATCATCAAAACTATAGTCAGAAAGTATTTCTCTCAATCCTATATGATGTAAATTTTTTGGGGTCTCATTATTTATATTTATACCCGATAAATTCAGAAACAAAGTTTCAATATCACTATCATCATCTATGTCTAAATCATTTATTTTATCATCAATAGTTATTACTGACTTTTGTTCATTAGTAGTATTTTTCCTATCTTTTATTTTTGATTTAAATAATTTTATATGTATACACATGATTATTAAATTTTTTACTAAATTAATGAATTTTCTTGTTAAATAATTATTAAATTATAAATCGATGAATAAAACTATACAAGCAAGCCAAACTCTCGAAAATTATAAGTTACCTGACCAAATAGACTTATATAAAAACCTAATCAAAAGCCTAAAAAATGAATTTGATAAAAAATATACGAACTTCACGGTCTATCTAATGATGACATAATAGAAATAAGAAGATTATGGTGAATAATCTGGTATGAGAAAAATTGAGAAATGACGATAGAAATCTCTGCTTCAATAATAATTTATGATTGCTAGCAACTAGGCTTACTTATATAACTATAAATTTAAAAATTAATTAATAATTCATTAAATAAATTTTTTTAATTTTGCAACACAAACCAATTAAAAACATAAAAATATGAAAAAATTAAATGTAAGTGCAAAAAAAGTAGCTTTATTAATGTTTATTAGTTTATTTAGCATAGCTGCTTATTCTCAATTTTATATTAATGTGGGTGGTGGTTACAATCTAGGAATAGCTACTCAATCATTATTAGCCAATTATGAAAGCACAAATGATATCGAAAAAATAGAAAATGTGAAAACC
>JAHDSP010000162.1 GCA_018432645.1 Bacteroidales bacterium
AAATAATTTATATCAATATCGAGTTGATTATTTATAAAATTTTTTGCTAAATCAGTTCCTATCAAATAACTAACAGTATCTTTGAATGTGTTAAACTTAAGAGGTGCAGTCGTCACTGATTTACTATTTTTTTTCTCATTTTTTGAGCGTGAGCTGTCAATTTGCGCATTACAAGTATAAATTGCAAATAAAGACAAAATTGTAATTACAAAAACTTTCTTTTCCATTTTTTTTGTTACAAATTTACATCAAAAAAAGATATTGAAAAAAAATAAGGTTCTATAACGTTTATTGTGGGTTAATTATTTTACCACAAAGGGCACCATGATATTACACAAAGTTCACAAAGAGCCATTTTTAAGCTTTTTAATTCTATAAATCTCTGTGTTCTTTGTGCCTTCTTTGAGAACTCTGTGGTTAATATTTAACTGTCCAATAATAAAAAATTCATTTTTATAAAATTACTCTTGTTTAATCTTTACCCATACAAAACGTTATAGAACCAAAAATAATATTACATATAAAAAATAAAACTGTTTTTTAAAATAAATTTTTCAATATTCATTTTTTTTATATATTTTTGTAATAAAATTTATATAAAATAATGCAAATATGTAATAAAACTATAATTTTAACATTTATAATATTTTTATTCATAGTTCAAATAAGTTTTGCTCAGAATAATGATTCACTAGATATTAAGTGGAATTATAATAAATTGATGGAACCATATTCATTTGATAATGGATTAATAATCACTCCTCCTCCATACTTTGTCCCTTTTAAGCAATTAGATAAGGAAGGGTTTATGAATCCTCAAATGTTATCAAGTATAGAATTACAAAGGAAAAATAACGTACCATTCACTATATTAGCTAATCAAATAAAAGAAAATTTGGAAAAACAAAAAATATTTTTGATAAATGAAGAAAAAAATTTAACAAATAACAATAAATCTTGTCTAATTTATGAATTTATTTATAATGCAATGTCATCAAATGGAGAAAGTATAGATTTTCATCAAATAATTTTAATAACTGGTGATTATAAACAAAGCATTATAGCGATAGCTGTATTTCCAGAGATGCATTATAAACTTTTGCATCTTGTTATGAAAGAATCATTATTATCAATAGATTGGGAGGATTCTAAATTATGAAAAAAATTATATTATTTTTTTTAATTATAATTACAATATTTGCAAATTTTTTAAAGTCTCAAACTTATGTAGTAAATCATAATGTAAATTGGGAGTCTCATAATCAAAATATGTGGGGCCCAAATGGTAGTCCTATAACTTTAGATCAAGATATAAATTTTTTTGATGTAGAATTTGGACCATATAATACAACTATTGGGAGTATTTCTGATTTAGGATTTTTAGGTGAATGGGGAGCAGAGCTAGATTTAGATAGTTGGTTTAGATTAGGCAGTCATCTAGGAATACACGGTTTCACTACTGGGTATGTGGATGTAGATTATCCTGTTAGAATTAAAATGACTGTGCCACAAAATAACTCTTTTTGCCCAGGTGATACAGTATCCATACTTTCGCAATATGAAATTAGAAGTGGATGGAATTTAGATACACATTTCCCTAATGCAGGTGTTATAGGATTATATTTAGACTTTGGGTTTAATTTAAATTTAGATGCAACAATATGCGCTTACTCGTGTTTCGATGTTAGTATTATAGACGTTAATATACCTTATGATACTATACCAATATTAGAATTGAATAGCATAACTGGAGTTTTTAGTTATCCATGCTTAGATCCTACTTCTTTCCCACCAATTACAATTTGTCATAACCAGGTCTTACCTATTATTTTTAATATTCCAAGTATTGGCCTTACTGGTAGTATAACATTACCATATGTAGAAACACATGATTGGAAAGAAGTCGTGAATGCTTGCGAGCAAAATTTATATGCTAAAGGAGATTGTACCTGGATAAGGTTAGATATCAATGTTATTGATTTGTTATCCACAATTGCTGGCTTCATTCCTCCTCCTACTGGACCAGCAATTCAACAATTCCTTTCATTATTAAATGGAAGTATAGATATTTCTATTGTTCATATACAATATAATTTATTTAATGCATTTTTCACTATTAAAAGTACTATGATACAAGAGTTTGCTTTTGAACCCCAAGTATGGAATAATCTATCTTTACCTACGCCTGTAGAATATTTTATCACAGATCCGACATTAAATGACTCTATAGTTAATGAAAATATAAGTAATGAAATAAGTTTTTTGGCTTGTCAAGATTTACATTTTAAGTGGCCATGTCATGATTTCCCTAGCATGGATATTGGTGTAATGCATAGTTTAACTAATGATTTTACTAATCATACCTTTGATAGTATAAGTTTTGATTTTACAATTAGTGCATTGGAATTTTGGATAAATATTGATTTAAGAAGATCTCAAATTTTTGATTTAATACCAGATTTATGTATAGATATACCTGCTGAGGATAATGATTCTACTGCTGTAGATAGTACCATTTGCATAATACCAACTATATATAATAATTTAACATTACAACCAACCAGACTAAGTATTCATATAGGACCATTATTTTCTGAAACCTTCCCATTAGGACATATTCCAATTACTTGGTTTAATGAAACATGGGAATTAGATGGATTTAATGATACTGTTTTCCCTCCTCTTACTATGAATACTAATTGTCCAAATTTAACAGAAGAGGATTTAATAATAGATCATATTGCTTGTTATGGTGATAGTACTGGTAGTATAACTATGGTAGTGAGTGGAGGACGTCCTCCATATACTTATTCATGGTCTACAGGCGATACTATAACTACTAATGATACTACTAATACTATTAGTAATTTACCCGCAGGATTGTATTACATAACTGTTTTTGACCAAAATAATTGTTTTATTACTGATTCAGTAGAACTTATAAATCTATATCCTCCTTTAATAGTTAATCCTTTTGTTACAAATGTTACTTGCGAAGGGGGTAGTGATGGGAGTATTGTCCTTACAACTAATGGTGGACATCAACCTTACAATTATTTATGGTCAAATAATGCTTCTGGTCCCATTAATGATAATTTAGAGGCGGGTAATTATAGTGTAACTGTAACTGATACTGAAGGATGTGATACCTCATTAGCTTTCTCATTAATAGAACTTTATCCATTGCCACCAGTTAATATTGTTATATCTCCAGATAAAGGGTGCCAACCATTATTAATTTCAGCTAAAGAGAATAGTTCTAATCAAGGTCAAACTTATTTATGGAATTTCGGAGACGGTACTTTTAGTACAGATAAATATAATCAACATTTATATAGTGATGATGGTACTTATCATATTACATGCGAGGTTACTTCAGTACATGGGTGCGTTAATTCTCAAAGTGCAGATGTAATTGTTTATCCTAAACCAAATGCAAACTTTTCATATATGCCAGAAGTGATTGATATTGCTAATAATTTTGTATATTTTGTAAATAATTCTGATAATACATACAATTCCACGTGGGATTTCGGTGATGAAAACATGAGCAATGAGACTAATCCTTATCATAGCTATACTGATACTGGTATATATGTCATCACTTTGTATATAACAACGGAGCATGGGTGTATGGATACTACCTACAAATCTATTGTAGTTGGTGATATTACTAGTTTTTATGTTCCTAATGCCTTCTCGCCTGATGGAGATGGAATAAATGATATTTTTATGCCTAAAGCACAAAATTTATCTTCAGAGTATTACGAATTTAAAATTTTTGATAGATGGGGTAAAATGTTGTTTAATACTACACAGATAGGCAAAGGATGGGATGGCACATTTAATGGTGAAAAATGTAAACCTGGTGTTTATACATATTATATAAAATATTTGAATGAAGAGAATCTAAAATCAGAGAAATGGGGTGTGGTAATATTAGTTAGGTAGTCTTATCTTTTTTCAATCTGAAAAAGTTACATATCTTAAATGTTTTCTGTCACTTGGCTCTATTAATATTAAACAATAAAAATAAATGCTGCTTTAAACAGATGCCTTATATCATTCGTCCTTAAAATTACTATAAATCAATATTAGTTGATATAATGTTCAATAAAGAAATTATAATAATTGTTTTCGTCATTTTGTTTGAAAAAGACTGGATAATTTATAGAACTGATAATGAAAATTTTGCAATCGCCTTTTGTTAGAGTATTTTTAAAATTTTGATTTTCTTTAATATTGTTATAATATTTTAATGCTTCAGATTTCGATTTAAAATAGCCAATAGACGCTATCATGCGAGTATCATTTAAAAAAGTTACATTCACAGTAAATTTATCAGATGAATATGAATTATCGTTAAAATCTGTTATAGCTATTTTCATCTCATTAGCAGTTATTTTTAAAGGATCAAAAGAGATAATAACAAGGTTAATATCATCATCTTTAGGCAAATTATATATTGTTTTATTATTAGTATTATTAATAGAATCTGTAGTATCATTAGCTTTATCAGTATTATCATTTGTTCTTTTTTCATTTAATAAAGATAATAAATACTTAGATTGAGAAGCCACTTCAGTATTAGGATAAGAATTTATAATATTAGGTAATATAGAGAGTAAAGTGTCGCGTTTAGTTATATTAGCTAAGGCCAAAGCTTTAACATAGGATAATTTAGCAAGCATTTCCAAATCATGAAACTTTGCAATACCACTATCAGCTAATGCTAAAGCTGTAGTATATTCATTATTTTGCAAAGCATTTAATGTCTTCATAATATGTTCACTAGCTATGTCTTCCTCAGAAGATACGTGTTTATAATATTCAGGATCTAAAACTAAATGAGAATAAAAAGAATTAGGATATAACTTTAAAAGGCTATCTTTGCATGCTTGAGCATCAGTATTTCTACCTATCTCAGATGCAGAAATATAACATAAATAGTATGCTTCATCAGCTTTTTCATTTTTAGGGAACCTATTATTAAGTTCTTGAAAATAATAAATGGCTTTATCATATTCTTTTAAATTATTAAAATATATTTTACCAGCAGTATATAGAGCTGTTTCTATTCGTTTATTAGAATTAGCGAAATCTTCGGGAGTCTTAGGAATATTTTTTAAATAAAACTCAGGTTTAACAGGATCTGAAGCATTTTTAGAAGAATCATAAGCCATAAAGGTAGAATCTACAAAATCATAATCATCCATTATAGGAGTTTTATTTTTCAAACGCCACAAATCTTCTAGGGGTCTATCACCCCATCTTTGCCTAAATTCATTTTTACCTAAAGTTAAAGTGTTTGTATTATAAAAATACCACTCATTACTAGTAGAAGCAGTATTATAAAAGACTGGGGCATTAGCTAACTGCTGTTGTAATTTTTGTTGTTCTTCCTGTTTTTTTCTTTGTTCTTCTAATTTATAATTTTGTATTAATTTATCAATATGAGCTAGCAATTCTTGTTCAGATAATTTAGATAATTTTTGCACAGAATCTTCTAAAGCAATAGTATTGAGAGCAGTAATAAGCTCATTAAGTACAGCCGCTCTATTTGTATGCTTTTGATAATCTGAAAAATTTTTAGGCATAACTTGGACAGCTGAGTCATAATAGGCTTGAGCTTCTTTATATAATCGTTTATTAAAATAAATATCACCTAAGGTTGTATATGTAAGAGCTTTTTGATATTGATTAGTAGAACTATTTTGAGCAGATAATTTAAAATATTCTAAAGCTTGATTTTCATTTTTCTGATTTAATTCTATCATAGCAAGAGCATAATAAAGAGCATCTAAATATTCTTTATTTTTAGAATCTTTAATTAATTTTAATATAGATTTTTTAATATTTTCGGATTTACTATTTGTATTTTCTAAACATTGAGCAGCTAATATATTGCCATAAAGAGTCATTTCATAAGGTGGATTTTTTTTAAAAAGAGTATTTAGAGTGGCTAAAGCTTCTTGATTCTTATTCAATTTATTTAATAATTGAGCTTTAATAAACAATAAACGACATTCAATATCTTTTTTTTGTTTATTTGCAAGAGCCTTGTCAATAGAGGATATAGCTTGTGGATAGTCATTAACTTTAATATAATAATCGGCTTCAACTAGATATAATAATTTATTAATATT
>JAHDSP010000017.1 GCA_018432645.1 Bacteroidales bacterium
ATATGTATAATGTATATTAGCTTTTAGATTATCTTCGATGTATGATGAATCGTATTCATTCACATATTGTATCACATTACCATATTTACCATGCTCATATAATTTTTTAGTGATAATAGATGGTGTATCTTGTCCCTCATAATATCTTTTTGTCTCCATAGATATAGCAGGATAGTAAGGACCAAAGCAAGTAATTAGTGAGTCTATCACTACCCTACCTGTAGTAATCTCTTTTTTGTCCCATTTATATTCTGTCTCTACATATTTCTGTTCCATTGCGTTATAGGTTACATCATATTTTTTTAACCCTTTAAATAAGTAATCTTGATTATGATATTTCTCTTTCACTATTCTATAAATATGATTATTGTTATTATATTGTTCAGTAATTACAGTCTCATAGCCAAAAGATTCTCTTTCCATGCGATGATATTTAGGATTTTATTTATAAAATTTTACTAGGTAAAATTAATAAATATTTTTGAATAAATTTTTATTTAATTTACTTTTCTTTGTCAGCCACACAAAGAAAAGTAACAAAAGAAAAGTCTCCGCTCGGGAAATGATTTGATAAAACTACGCAATCACCTCTTGGGGTTTACAAACTCGCAAGCTTTGGCTTGCTCAAACAGTGTAAACCCTTTTGCCCATCGCGGCTTGCTTGTTTTATTGCAAATCATTTCCCAATGCGGATTAAACACATCTAAAGATGTGTTTAAAGCAAACGAGTAGTTTCGCTGAGAGACGAATAGCTCGCCGTAGGGGAGGTATTGTAAATGAAGTGCTACTGCAAGGATACATAGCTTTTCTTTTATCTGGGTTATTTCCATTTTGTAATTTTTTAAACTTTACTGTAATCAAATTTAGCTACAATATTACAAGATTTGATTATAACAAAAAAGCAGTATTTATCTTATTTTCAAAGAACCATGCTTAATAAGACTATAAAACCTTTGTTTTGCTTTTTCTGGTATTTTTGATGTCTCTATAGGCAATAAATATGACAAGCTTCGGTAATGCCAATTGACAAAAAACAGGACTCTTTTACGTGATTGATGCATATATAAGGAATTTCATGACTAAACAGGCTTATATATAAAAAAGCCTCGGTTTCTCGAGATGCTTTTAATACTAATAAGTTTCACATTATACAAACTTCTATTTTAATAAGTTTGTTATTCTTAAACGTGAGAAAATATTTAAGATAACTTCTTACATGAAATCCATCAGGATGACAATAAATCTCATCTGTATAATTTGAGCAATAATATTGATAATACCAGGATACATTACTTTCAAACATACTTGTTAAAAAAACTGTAAAATTATCTTTATCATACGCAAAATCAATTCCAAGTATCTGAAAAAATCTGCTCTTATCTATTCCTATTTTTAACCCATCTTTAAATTGGAAAATAGTGTCTGTTATTATTCCGTAAACCCAATCAGGGGAAGAATTATCTTTTACCAACCTCACAATAATGGAATCTTTTTCATTTACTATCGCTGTCCATTCAGGTGGATCAGGATCCTTAATTATTTGATATTTTTTACTATAAAAAATATTAATTGTTGAATCATTAATGATTGGTAAATATTGGTTAGTATCCAGATTATCAGAAAATATATCCTTACCTGATAGTATATATAATGTATCTGATTTTTCAAGAATCAAAAAAATATTTGTTTTTTCTGCTATATTAAAAGCTTCTTTGTCATTTAAACAAGGATTTGGAAATAGCCTGTTGCCTGAAAGACAAAAATCCCTACTTCCATAACAAACATATTTTATATTGATAGAATCCTTATACAAACATTCCTTATCGGATGATTTTTTCCCATTATTATAATTACCAAATAATAAGGGTAAGAAAAACAAGATTAAAGCACTATTTTTAAAATCCATCTTTTAAAATTAATTTGTAGTCAAGTACTGATTTCCCGAAATTTGCACCAATTAATGTATAAGACTTACCAGCTACATCATAAGTATAAATATACTTAGCTCCTAAATTTATGTCAAAATCTATAAGTGCCTGACGAGATTCTGATTGATTAAATTTAATTGCACCATTTTTAAGAGTATAATTGCTCGAAATAACAAAACATCCTTTAGTCCACTTTGTTGGGTCTTCATATCCAAAATGGAAC
Organism: Bacteroidales bacterium; assembly: GCA_018432645.1. Lineage (GTDB taxonomy): Bacteria > Bacteroidota > Bacteroidia > Bacteroidales > DTU049 > DTU049. The sequence continues at coordinate 2,152 of JAHDSP010000017.1, forward strand.
TTTATTCCACGACTACTTACATCTTTGCTTGTTTCACCATGGGTAACCCAGGGTTGATGCCATATACCTCCACCTTGCTCTAACGTGTATGTATCTGGAGGTAATCGTTTATTTGATCCTTCTTCTGTACTAGACTCGCCTCCGGGAGTTATTGTATAACCTGTTCCCCCATTTTCTTCACCTGAAATATGATATATTCCAAGAGTATAATCTTCATTATTTTCTAAATTAAGTACATTCACTCTTTTACCATATTCCCCTTCAGAAAAAGTATAGGTTTGGGTCTTATCACCCGTTTTAACTCTAAACACATCATCGCCTTTTACAATTTGCGTATTTGAGATAGACCATTTTCCATCATCATTTTTAACGATGTCTATTGTGTCCATCCCATTCGGATCCACCAGCACCACCGGATTATTCGCAGTATAGCAATATGGCGATAGCGATGGATACTTATCGCTCATCGGATCCACGCTTAGCCACCCACTCAGCTCACTATCATAATATCTCGCTCCGAAGTATGTATAGCTGGTCTCGTTATCTAGCTCCTTGGCGGTGAATTTGTACCTGCTATCAAACTTTTCAGAGTTTCGCTGTGAGACGAATAGCTCGCCATAGGGGAGGTATTGCAAATGCTGCACTACTGCACCTTCTATGTTAGTTACGAAGGAGGCGGAGCCGAGATGGTCGGAGTGGTAGAAATATTGCAGCTTTTCATATTCATTTCCATCATTGTGTGCGGGAGGTAGATATGGATCTATATCTATACCTCCATCATACCTAGCACACTGTACATTTCTATCTACCATTTCGCGTAGTTGCATAGAACATATATGTGCACTACCTTCGATGAAGTCTATTGGGTGGCTTGTAGGTGGAATATGTGCCCCCTGGAAACCACTACCTATCTTAGAGCATATACGTTCACCCTCTATATAATAGTGCTTGGTATATTCCTTCTCTGTCATCACCATATATGGACTAGCATAGAGTGTCTTGTCTAGATGCCCACTGCTATATATTTGCTGACCATTCATGTAGTTTTGTATCACTCCACCTGTGAGCTTCCATACTCTTTCGCCCCCTCCATCATATAGATATGCAGATATCTGTGGCATCTCTCCCTCATCATGCACTGCTACTAGCCTATCCTCATTATCCCAACATTGATACCTTATGCCCTGCGGAGTTTTTCTTAATATCATATTACCATTACCATCCCATTGATATACATTTTCACCTGCCTTAGTTACTTGATGAGGTCTACCATTATATTGATAGTCTCTGTTGTAGTCTATATTATTCACTCCACCATTTATTAAAGTTTGACCATATAGATGTTTATTTGTTATATTGCCAGATGGGCTGTAGCTCATATTCAAATTGTAATACATGCTACCATTATGATTAGATTCGAAATTGCCTCCTGAATATATTAGTCTATATAGTTCATCATATTTATAATCATACTTATAGGGTCCACCAGCTCCATTATATACATATTCTCCATTATTAGATTGATGTAAAATATTACCTACTCCATCATATTTATAATCTATATCATGCATTTTATGCCCATTTGCGTCATAGCTTTTTAGATTTTTTAATCTGCGATTTAATGGGTCATAGTAATATTCACTATATGTTCCATTACCATAGAATATATTAGTTCGACTATCAAATTTGTCATAAATGATTTTTTCAATATAACGATATTGCTCCCCAAGTTTTTCACCATACATATGCATTAATTTACCACCATTATCATATCTATAATTAACGAGTTCTCCATCGGGATATTGTATATTTATTAATCTATTCCAGCACTGTACAAGCGAGCAAAAGCTTTTTCAAATACTCCCCACTCTATCTTATTGGCTAAAATATTAAGCGGATTTTTTTGATCTAATGTATCGCTAAATGAGAAAAATAAACTCCCTTGATTTTGATTCTTTACCCTTGGTACCATTTTAAAAAATTTGCAAGTCTTATGGTGCAAAGTTACAAAAATTTGCAATATTTTGAATAAAAAATTATTAATAAGTTATTAACAAAGAAATGATTATTGTGTTTTTAATGGCCGACTAATTATTTATGCTCCAAAGTTCTATGAATTCTCCTTTATTTAATATAAGTAATCTTATGAAAATAAGTGTATCATTTCTACATTTAAATTTTTTATATGGAACGTAAAAAATATATTTTTTGTTATAAAATTTTTGACCGATATTATTTTTATCACAAATTGCTACTATATTACTATCAATCATTAATATGCCTTTATAGCCTTCTATATCTCTATCACAATAATTATAAGATATTTTAACAAATGTATCCTTATCGTTAAAAATTTGATCATTAACAAAAAATTCTATAAAATAAATAACAGTACTATCAAAATTCATATCAGAAACATACTGATTAAATTTTTTAAGGATGTCGTTATTTAATATAAAACTACTACTTATATTTTTATAATTATTATATGTAGAATTATTATTATTTTTATTATTACATGATTCTAATAAAAATAAAACAAAAATAAATATTATTATTTTCTTCATGTTTATCTTGTATTTATTGTACCAAAGAAAAATCTTTTATAATTATCTCCTATGTTCCTTATGAAGCTTGGTTGTTTATTACCCTCAACACTCCAAAGTCTACCAGATTGCGGAAAATATGTATAATATATTGAATTTTTTAAATTTGAATACAATTTAAAATAAGTATCTCCTCCTATCTCAGCTTCATTATTATTTATATATTTCCATCCCATACTACTAATTTCTTCTGTCATTGAAGGCTTAGCATTCCAATGTGAATGTATAAAAGCAATAGTTGATTCACCAGAATGTCCCATATCTTCCGATGATGGAGAAAAATCTTCATTATGCAATGTACCTAATGAGTATTTATTTTCTCTACCTTCAAGAAATCTATCCACTCTCCATTCAACATTAGTATTATCTGCTAGAAACTTAAAAGATTTTACCATATCGTCTTGACTATTTTCATCTCCAACAGCTACTGAAAGTGTATAGTTACTTTTTTCACCTGATTTTGATAACTGTTCTAATATAGATTTATCCTTTACTGTTATATAATTATTTCTATTGCCTTTTTCATACAGTATATGTGTTTCACTTTCTTTGACAAAACGTACCTCTCCTTTTTTATTAACCTCCCATTCATCCAATCCATTCGGATCTATCAATTTCACCGGATTCCCGCTACAATACATATACGCACTCGTGCTCGGATACTTATCCGATAAAGGATCAACAGATAACCAGCTGCTTAAATCTGCGTCATAATATCTCGCTCCGAAATATGTGTAGCTGGTCTCGTTGTCTAGCTCCTTAGCTGTGAATTTGTACCTGCTATCAAATTCTTCAGAGTTTCGCTGCGAGACGAAGAGCTCGCCATAGGGGAGGTACTGCAAATGCTGTACAACATTTCCACCTCTATCAGTTACGAAGGAGGCGGAGCCGAGATGGTCGGAGTGGTAGTCGATTTTCATTTATAAAAATTGTTAGGTAAAATTAATAAATATTTTTGAATAAATTTATATATAATTTACTTTTCATTGTCAACCACACAAAGAAAAGTCTCTGTTGTAGAAATGCTGTATTAATTCAAACCGAAAATTAATTTTGAAGTTATTCCATTGGCACAATAATATTTATAAAAATTTATTGTCTAATCGACTATCTCAATTACAGAAATTTATTATACCCAACCTAATATTAATTGTGCTAATACTGCTATCGTGAAAGCTAAAACAATTTTGATACCTTTAATAAGCAAAAAAGTTTTCCAAGATTCTGCTAATAGCGGTAAGCCAGCATGTCCATCCTGAGTGATACTGCTAGCTAAAAGTACCGATATTGGGACAATACCGCTTAGGTATAGACTTATAAATATAAAGTGTGGTCCAGAGGCTGGAATTAATCCAATAATTATAGCTATTAAAATTGTCAAATACACATTATCGTGAATCCATGTTCCTATATTTGCGTAATTATCTATAAGATTCACTCCAATTAATCCTACTAAAATCCAGAAAAATAAACGAGGAAAATGTTTTTTAATGATATGACCCCACAAGTGCTCTTCGATAAAATGATCTGGTAATTTCAATATCGGATATATCATTAATACTGAGACTATACCTAGTAAATAATTCAAAATTATCTCTGGTGAAAACGTTTCAGTATGATTAGTATGCTCTGTATTTGGTAACAAAATAATAATAATAAACAAAATGAGTAAAAATAATAGTAAAGCTCTCGACAAGCTCAAATGTTTTAAATTCTCTTTTATAGTACTAGATTTTATATCCTCATAGTCATGTTGGTGTATTACTAAATGTTTATTTTCTGTTGTGAAAGTATGATTTTTAGTGATTTTATCTAGTACAATTCCTGCAATCACAGATAGTATAAATAATAAGCCAAAAATCAAAAAAGATTTTAAAGGCATCATTCCTAACATAGCGAAACTTTCATCACCTGTCGTAGCTATAAAATTAGCTAGTAGAGCTCCGATAGTTATCTCTCCATGAGTATAAAGAGAAACTACAAAAAAACCTCCCATGCAACCTGGTAAAATACCTAATAAGCTACCTACTAAAACACTTTTCCAGCTTTTATCTTTAATATTTATAAAAAATTTGCCTTTGGTTATTATATTTAGATATTCAATTAAAAGCATCATTACTATCACAAAGCTAGTTATTTGTAAAGCATTTAATAGCACTGGCAGCCACTCATGGATAAAATTGTTCATATGATGCAATATTTTTTAGAAAAATTGGTTCTATAACGTTTATTTTGGGTAAATTAATTATGGTTAATATTTAACTATCCAATGATAAATAATTTTTATTTTTATAAAATCACACTCTTTTAGCATTTACTCTACCACCAACCTCCCCCTGAACAACTTCTCCCCTTCATTGCCTGCCAAAACGCATTGATCGCAGGTCAGTTCAAACACATAAACCCCAGCAGACAAATTACTTCCATCAATTTCTACTGTATTTCCATAAATTTCATTAATTTCCATTACTACCTTTCCTGTAATATCTATAATAAACAATCTGTATTTTTCATTTTTCGGATTATCAAAAGTTATTATTGCATTTTCCGTGAATGGATTGGGGTATATTGACAGTAAATTGTAATTTTCTATTTCATTTATTCTCTCCGGCTCATTTGTTAATTTCACTACCCAATAGTCAGAATATCCATGATTTCCCGACACATCGCCGTCATTGGAATATGTAAAGCCAGTCACAATAAATCCACCATCACTTGTCTGCTGAATGGAGCATGCTCTATCATCAATTGTTCCGCCGAGGCATTTTTGCCATTCAATATCCCCTAAACTGTTAAGTTTCACTACCCAAGCGTCATCATTTCCATGATTCCCTGATACATCGCCGTCATTGGACTCTGTAAAGCCAGCCACAATAAATCCTCCATCACTTGTTTGCTGGATGGGGTTTACGTCATCCCAATCTGTTCCGCCGAGGCATTTTTGCCATTCAATATCCCCTAAACTGTTAAGTTTCACTACCCAAGCGTCATAAACTCCATGATTCCCCGACACATCACCGTCATTGGAAGTTGTTTGACCAGCTACAATAAATCCCTCATCACTTGTCTGCTGAATCGAGTATGCATAATCCCAATCTGTTCCGCCGAGGCATTTTTGCCATTCAATATCCCCTGAACTGTTAAGTTTCACTACCCAATAGTCCATAATTCCATGCTTCCCTGACACATCACCGTCATCGGACCATGTTACACCAGCCACAATAAATCCACCATCACTTGTCTGCTGAATCGAGTATGCTCTATCATCATTTGTTCCGCCGAGGCATTTTTGCCAGAGAATATCCCCTAAACTGTTAAGTTTCACTACCCAATAGTCAGTAGCTCCATGATTTCCTAACACATCGCCGTCATTTGAATATGTACTGCCAGCCACAATAAATCCCCCATCACTTGTCTGCTGGATGGAGTATGCTTCATCATAATCTGTACCGCCGAGGCATTTTTGCCAGAGAATATCCCCTAAACTGTTAAGTTTCACTACCCAAGCGTCCCAATATCCATGATTCCCTGACACATCGCCGTTATTGGAATTTGTAAGGCCAGCGACAATAAATCCACTATCACTTGTCTGCTGGATAGAGTATGCATAATCATTATCTGTTCCGCCAAGGCATCTTTGCCAGAGAATATTCCCTGAACTGTTAAGTTTCACTACCCAAACGTCATAACCTCCATGATTTCCCGATACATTGCCGTCATTGGACCTTGTTTCACCAGCCACAATAAATCCCCCATCACTTGTCTGCTGAATGGGGTATGCCACATCATAATTTGTTCCTCCGAGACATTTTTGCCATTCAATGGCTGGTGCCTGGGCATGGGATTTATTATTGACCCCATTAAATAATATTAATGCTAAAAGCACTGTAATAAATGTAATATTACTCATAGGGCCCCTGGGAGTATTTCTTGATGTAAATTTTGAATTTTTCATAACCATTTAATTTTTTATGTATTGACATGCTAAATTATAAAAAATTTTTAATTAAAAAATATTTTAATCCTTACCCATATAAAATATTATATTATAGAACCGAAAAATTGGTTCTATTTTTTTAAAAAATTATATACTGTTTTTCCTATATCAGCAGGATTATCTATAATATTGATACCACAAGATTTTAAATAATTTTTTTTAGCTTGAGCTGTATCATCTTTACCACCAATAATAGCACCAGCATGACCCATGGTACGACCTTTTGGAGCAGTTACACCTGCAATAAAGGCAAATACTGGTTTTAGAGGATGCTCTTTTACGAAATCAGCCATTTCATTTTCTGTATTTCCACCGATTTCACCAACCACGACAATTGCTTCAGTATCATCATCATACATAAAAAGTTCAACTATTTCTTTCATAGAACTTCCTAGTATAGGATCTCCGCCTATTCCTACACCAGTAGATTGTCCTAATCCTAATTCAGTAAGTTGATAAACTACTTCGTAGCTTAGAGTCCCACTTCTACTAACGATACCTATAGTTCCTTTTTTATGAATAAATCCTGGCATTATTCCTACTTTGGCTTCTTCAGGTGTTATTAAGCCAGGACAGTTAGGACCGATGAGTCGTGTTTTTGTATTTTTGAGATACGCTTTTACTTTAATCATATCTTGCACTGGTATCCTCTCTGTGATGCATACTATCAAGTCTATACCCGAAGCTGCAGACTCTATAATAGCATCTGCTGCGAAAGGTGCTGGTACGAAAATTATTGATACATTTGCACCAGTCTCTGCCACTGCTTTTTCTACTGTATTAAAAATTGGTACATCTAAATAGATCTTGCCACCTTTGCCTGGTGAGACTCCACCTACTACTTGGGTACCATATTCTATCATTTGCTGTGTATGAAAACTTCCTTCCTTGCCAGTAATACCTTGTACGAGTACTCTTGATTGTGAATTTACTAATATACTCATAGTTTCTATTTAAAATTATAGCAAAAATAATAAAAATTGTAAAATATATAAATTAATGTAAAAAATATCAGAATAAACTATAGAATAAATAAGAAGAAAGTAAAAAGATTGTAAAACATTATTCCATCAACTTATCACTTATCACTTATCACCTATCACTTATTAAATTATCCCCGTGAATCCCATAAAAGCTAATGATAGGATACCCGCTAGTATAAGTGCTATAGGTGCCCCTTGGAATGCTTTTGGAAGATTAGAAAATTCTAATCTTTCTCTAAGTCCTGCCATAATTATTAGAGCTAAACCAAAGCCAATACCAATAGATACTGCATAGACTAATGATTCACCAAGATTATAATTTTTAATAATTACTAATAAAGCTACACCTAAAACAGCACAATTAGTGGTAATTAATGGCAAATAAATTCCTAATGCTTGGTATAAAGATTGAGATATTTTTTTAATAATAATTTCTACCATTTGAACAAGTGATGCAATGATTAAGATAAAACTAATAGTCTGCAGGTATTCTAAATGCAAAGGTGCTAATACTGCATAATAAAGTATATAAGTAACTAAACTAGCCAAAGTGAGTACGAATATTACTGCTGCACTCATTCCTATAGCAGTGCTCATTTTTTGTGATACACCTAAGAAAGGACATATACCTAAAAATTGGGATAATACAACATTAGATATAAAAATTGCTGAAATTATGATAATTACATATTCCATAATTAACTATTTTTTGTTGTTTTTGAAGTTCTATTTTTATATAAATTATTTAATGCCATTAGAATACCTAATGTCAAAAAGGCACCTGGAGCTAAAATGAAAACTAATATACCATCAGCAGTAGGTGCTATAAATTTATAACCGAATATACTACCTGCGCCCAATATTTCCCTAATAGAGCCTAATACTGTTAATATTAATGTAAAGCCTATTCCTATACCTAATCCGTCAACTAAAGAAGATAATATATTGTTTTTAGAAGCAAAAGCTTCTGCTCTACCTAGAACCATACAATTAACAACAATTAAAGGAATAAATATTCCTAAAGCTTTGTATAAATCGGGTACAAAAGCATGCATCACCATATCTACTATTGTTACAAAAGTAGCTATAATTACAATAAAAATAGGAATTCTTATTATATTTGGTACCATTTTTCTGACAGCAGAAATGATAACATTACTTAAAGCTAAAACAAATGTAGAAGCTAATCCCATGCCTAATCCATTTATAGCTGATGAGGTAGTAGCTAAGGTAGGACACATACCTAACACTAAAACTAATACTGGATTTTCTTTTAAAATACCTTTTGTGAAATTTTGCCATTGATTCATATTATGCACCTCCTTTCCATGCTTTTAATGATCTATATGCTCTATCTAAAGCATCGCAAAAAGCTCTTGATGATATTGTGGATGCAGTAATAGCATCTACGTCTCCTTTATCTTTTTTTACTTTTAAAATAAAGTTTTCTGGATTTTTACTTTTAAATTGTTCTCTGAAATCTGGTTTTGTAATTTTTTCTCCTAATCCAGGAGTTTCTGCTTGATTTATTACTTCAGTGTTTATAATAGTAAGTGTAGTATCGAAGCCTACCATTACTTCTATTCTGCCATTAAATCCTTGCATGGTATATGTGTTTACAGCATAACCTATCACTGTACCATTTGATATTGCTTCATATACTTTCAGAGAATCACTACCATCGATATTTGCAATATAAATAGTTTTAAGATCTGTAAAAGATGGTAAAACATTTTGCAATGCATCTTTTTCTTTTTGCTTTTGAGCATCTGCTATTGGTCCTGAAGTTATTTTATTTATAAATGCTAACAAAATAGCTGCTAGAGCTGCTATTATAAAAAGTGTTAGCACTAAATTAAGTAAATTTGAATCTTTTTTACTCATGCTTTTACCTCCCCGAAATGTTTATGTGATATTCTATCTATCAATGGTACAAATGCATTCATTATTAATATAGAAAAAGATACTCCCTCTGGATAAGCTCCAAATAATCTTATTATACCAGTTAATAAACCACATCCAATACCAAAGATTATTTGTCCCTTGTATGATGTAGGTGATGTAACCATATCTGTAGCCATGAAAAAAGCACCTAAAATTAATCCACCTGTTAATAAATGAAACAATGGATCTGCATATTTAGTAGGATCGATTAGCCAAAATATTCCCGTAAATATCAAAACTGATAAAATATATGCTAAAGGAATGTGCAAGGTTATAACTTTACGATATAATAAATAAATAGCACCTATCAATAATAATATGGCTGATACTTCACCTATACTACCGCCCATATTTCCTAGCATCATATTTGTATAAGTTGGTATTTCACCAGTTTGAGTAGCAGCAGCTATAGATCCACTTTCTTTTATGATACCTAATGGAGTAGGTCCAGTAACTACATCAGTTAATTGCCTAGCAGATTCTATAGGTTTTGGCCAGCTAGTCATATAAACGGGAAACGAAACTAAAAGAAATACTCTAGATACTAAAGCAGGATTGAATAAATTTTGTCCTAACCCACCAAAAACCATTTTGCCAATACCAATAGCTATCAATGAACCGATAATAACTATCCAAGTAGGTAAATTACTCGGTACATTAAATGCTAAAAGCATACCTGTAACAATAGCAGATAAGTCATTGATAGTAGGTTTTTGTTTTAATAAAAATTTTTGTATTAAATATTCAAAAAGTAAACAAGAAATCACTGATACAAAAAATACTCTAACAGCACCAAAGCCAAACAGATAGAATGATCCTAAAGTGGCTGGTATCAGAGCTATGATAACATCTAGCATTATGCGTTGTACATTATCTTTAGCGTAAATGTGTGGTGAACCAGAGATTATAAATTTCTTATCCATAATTGTATTAATTTTTTCGCGATCTTATGATTGCACTTACTTTATTTTTTCCTAGTCTAATATAATCTAATAAAGGACGTTTAGCCGGACATGTATATTGGCATGAGCCACATTCCATGCAGTCCATAATCCAATGTTTTTCTGCTTCTTCCCATCTTTCCTTAATAATTAATTTTTCTAAATAAAAAGGTTCTAGCCCCATAGGACATGCATGAGCACATCGTCCACATCTAATACAGGGATAAGGATCTAATCTTTTAGATAATTTTTCAGGTAAAAGTAATATACCGCCCATACCTTTTGTAAGAGGTATATTAGTATTAGGTAATGCTTTCCCCATCATAGGACCACCGCTTATTAACTTTGCAGTATCTTCTGGTAATCCACCAGCTAACTCAATGAGATGATTTATTGGTACACCAATTCGAGTTAAAAAATTAGATGGATTAGAGAGATTTGGACCAGTTATAGTAACTACTCGCTCTATTAGAGGTTTATTTTTTTGTACTGCGTCGTAAATTGCTTTAGCTGTAGCAACATTTTGGACTACACAACCTACCTCAATAGGCAATTTGCCTGATGGCACTTCTCTTCCTGTGATAGCTTTGATAAGTTGTTTTTCTGCCCCCTGTGGGTATTTCTTTTTAAGAGGTACTACTTCAATATTAGAATAATTTTGAGATAAGCTAGTTAATTGTTTTATAGCATCTGGTTTATTATTTTCGATGCCTATGAATGCTTTTTTAACACCTAGAGCTTTCATAATAATAGTAATACCCACCATTATTTCTTCAGATTTTTCTAGCATTAATCTATGATCACAGGTCAGATATGGTTCGCATTCAGCACCATTAATTAATAGATATTCTGCTACTTTACCTTGAGGAATAGTTAGCTTCACATGAGTAGGAAATGCAGCACCTCCTAATCCCACGATACCAGCATTTTTAATTTTTTCGATTATCTCTTGTGGAGTAGCTTTTATATCAGTTAATAAATCGTTTGTAGTATCTATACCATCTTCCCATATTTCTTGACTTTCTACATTGATTACTATAGATTGATGTTTATAACCTGTAGCATCCGTTATTTGATCTATTTTGTCAACTATTCCAGTAACTGGAGAATGAACATTAGCAGAAATAAAAGCTTCACCTTTAGCAATCAATTGTCCTGTTTTTATATGGTCGCCCTTTTTTACCAAAGGTATTGCTGGAGCTCCAGCACTCTGATTGAGCATAACATACACTTTATTGGGCAATGGAGCAACTTTAATGGGAGAATTGGCTGAAATTTTGCTATCATCAGGATGAACACCCCCACGAGGAAAAGTCTTTAACATAACTTAATTATTTTCTATATTTTGAGTTGAATCATTTGCTAAATCAATATTAGCTTTCTTTTTAATTGGGAAATTTACTTCTAAAATGCAATTAGTAGGGCATACAGATACACATTTGCGGCATAAAGTACATTTCTGGTAGTCAATATAAGCTAAAAAGCTTTCTATTTTTATAGCATCAAATTTACATTCTTTCACACAAGCATTGCAACCTATACAAGCTACAGAGCAATTAGCTTTAGCATAAACTCCTTTTTCTTTATTCATGCAAGCTACATAAATTCTTCTATTTTTAGGTCCTTTATTTCTAATCTCAATGATATTTCTAGGACATGCTTTCACACAATTGCCACAAGCAGTACAATTATCTTCTATCACAACAGGTAAACCTGTAATAGGATCCATATACATAGCATCAAATTTGCAAGTATCTACACAATCACCTAGCCCTAAACAACCGTATGCACAACCTCCATCACCAGCAAAAAGGAAATTAGCAAAACCGCAACTTTCTATTCCTTCATAGTTATGTTTGGGAGGACAATTTTCATTAGACCCATTGCAGCGTATGACTGCAACTTGCGGTTTTTTTTCTTCAGCTTCTAAATTCATTAATTGTGCTATTTCTGCCATAGTTTTATTACCACCTGGAGCACAAAATAGATTATCCAAAGAATTATTTTTGACAATAGCCTCAGCGAAATTTCTACATCCCGCATATCCACAGCCACCACAATTAGCCCCTGGTAGTTTCTCTGCTACTAAATCTATTCTGGGATCCTCATCTACATGAAATTGCTTATCTACAAAATAAATAATTGCTGCAAATATAGCAGCTAAAAGCGATAAGACTAAAAAAGCTATAATAATAGGTTCCACTTTTTTTTAATTTTTGTGCAAAATAAATAAAATATTTTTAGTAAAAAAAAATTTATTTATTTTTTGATTTTAATAAATTTTTTAAATTTGCAAACTTTTTTCACAGCTAATAAATAATAAAATTTATGATTATAAATGCTTTTTTGAAAGGCATACCTGTAGGATTAGTATTAGCATTTAGTTTTGGTCCAGCATTTTTTTTAGTGATACAAACTGCATTAGAAAAAGGCTTTAAAAAAGCTATAATTACCTCTATAGGTGTTTCTAGTAGTGATGCTGTATTAATTTTTATTTCTCTAATGGGTATATCTGCTATTAGTGGATTATTAGAAAATATATTAGGCGTAATAGCTAGTATAATTCTGATAGTTTATGGTCTAGTAATGATATTTTCTAAACCAGCTATACTAAAACAAAGAAATCCCAGAATCAAGGAAATTAAAAGCAAAAACGAATATACTAAACTATATTTTAAAGGGTTTTTATTAAATATTGCTAATCCTTTTGTTCTGATATTTTGGATTTCAATTGCGGGTATAGTTTCCCAATCTAGTCCCCAAGATAAATTTATACTATACAATGTATTCTTTTTCTTAGGTATTCTACTAACTGTTTTTGCAATGGATATTATCAAAAGCCTTTTAGCACATAAATTAAAAGATTATTTACGACCTAGATATATAATGTATGCTAATAGAACTATAGGAGTGATAATTACAATATTAGGAATTATTTTAATCTTTAGAACCTTAGGTATTTTTTAAATTTGAGGTTCTATAACTTTTGTTGTGGGTAAATTATTTAGGTTAATATTTAATTGTCCAATTTTTTTTAATCCACAAATGCACACAAATGAGCACAAATTATATGTTAAATGTTGATTAGTTGATTAGTTGATTAGTTGATGATGGGATAGGGAGTTTAGTAAGATAATAGTTGTAAATTAATTAACAAATTAACTCAAAAAGTTAAATCATCAGTGTTAATTTGTGTAAATCTGTAGATGAAATTATAGAAATTATGGGTTATTATTTATTGTCCGCAGATGCACACAAATAAGCATAAATTAAAAATACAATCCCAAAATCCTTTAATCCCAAAAATCCCAGTTCAGACAATTTAATTCTATCATTCTCTGTGCCCTTTGTGCCTTCTTTGAGAACTCTGTGGTTAATATTTAACTGTACAAAAATAAATAAAATTTATTTTTATAAAATTACTCTTAATAATATCTACCTATACAAAACGTTATAGAACCAAATTTAAGAAATAAAAAAGTGAAAGATATTAATAAAATTTTTCTAAAAAATTTTGAGCATCTAGAGCAGCCATAGCACCAGAACCAGCAGCTATCACTGCTTGTTTATATACTGGATCTTGCACATCACCGCATGCGAAAACACCATCTATGCTTGTTTTAGTAGTTCCTGGAATAGTCTTAATATATTTTTCTTCAGTTAATTCTAATTGATTAACAAAAAGTTCAGTATTAGGGTGATGTCCGATAGCAATAAAAACACCATCTACATTGATAGTATTGTATGTATTAGTTTTAACATTTTTTAATTTAATAGCAGTAACATATTTAGCAAAACCTTTGGTTTCACCAATTATTTCGTCTACTACACTATCCCAGATTACTTCGATATTTGGAGTATTTAAGATTTTCTTTTGAGAGCAAGAGCATGCTCTGAGTTCATCTCTACGATGTATTATATAAACTTTAGAAGCTAAATTTGATAAATAAATAGCCTCCATAGCAGCTGTATCTCCACCACCTATCACTGCGACGACTTTACCTTTATAAAAATATCCATCACAAGTAGCACAAGTAGAAACACCTTGCCCGAAATATTCTTTTTCAGAAGGTATACCCAACATTCTTGGTGATGCGCCTGTAGCTATTATCACAGACTGAGCTTTGATTTCATTGTTTTTGTCATCCCAAAGTGTAAATGGATGTTTAGAAAAATCAACTTTATCGATAGTAGAAAAAAGAAGTTCTGCACCGAACTTACTGGCTTGCTCTCTAAATTTTTGCATTAATTCAGTACCATGAATACCTTCAGGAAACCCAGGATAATTTTCTATAACTGTTGCTGTTGTTAGCTGACCACCACTTACAAGACCTTCATAAACGATTGGATTATAATCGGCTCTAGCAGTATACAATGCTGCTGTTAAGCCAGCTGGCCCAGATCCTATTATTACAATTGGCTTTAAGTTATCAATGTTCGTCATTAGTCTTTATAATTTTTTGCAAAATTAATAAAAGAAAATAATAGCGACCTATTGACATTTATCATTTTTTCAAAAGTAAAAACCAAAAAAATTTTTAATAGAATTTTGGTAAATTAGATCTTCTAATATTTGAACTGCTAAGGGCATAATTAATTGTAAAATATGCGAAAATGTAACTATCTTTATCTTCTGGGTCGCCACGTTGTTCACCAGTAAGTGTTTGACCAGAGATTTCACCCTTAGATGGGTCTGCAAAATAAGCAGCAATATCACCTTTTTGGCTTCTGATAATGTCATTATCAAAATACACTGTGCTACAGTCGTCAATGTAATCAGTAAAAGTAAATCTGGGTCCTATAGCAAAACCATATGCCCATTCTCTATTAGGCCTATACCTAAACCCTAATCCGTATGGTATGGTAACTTGAAAATTACTGTACGATTTAATTTCTGGTGACAATCCTTGCCCCTCTGTAGAAAGTGGTTTTAGATTATACCATCTACCATTAGGAGCTTTACCTTGTGGATTAAACCAAAATACACCAACCCCTACAAAAGCATATATTTCAAAACTCGTCCAACCACGTATACCTTTTAATTGATAACGGTGTGTTTCCTTTGAGTTATATATGATTAATTCATATTGTTCTGTTAACTCTAAAATAGGACTACGAAAATTCAAATTTCTATTATTTCGTATTGGATTTTTAGTAAAAGCATCATCACCTCTTAGATAACCAAAATTTAATTGTGTGCTTATAGTAGATATTTTACTTAATCTATAATTATAAGAAACTCCTATCAAAGGTCTAGTTGCTTGTATATCTAAATCATAAATAAATGGTTGTCCTGTAGTTTTACCACCACCTAAATCACCTAAAAAATTAGTCATTCCTATATTTACTCCAATATTTTGTCTCTCTATTCGCCATGCTTGAGAATATATATTTGCTATTAAAAATATATTTATTAAGATTAATAATATAATTTTTGATTTCATAATATTAATTTTATGCAAATTTAATGCAAAATATTTAAATAAAATTTATTTAATAAAAAAATTAGTATATTTGCAAAAAAATAAAATTATGAAAAACATTCGTATTGCCTTATTTGGCGTTTTAATTTTATCTTCATTAATGGTTTTTGCTCAAAAATCAAAAAGATCCAGTAAACCTTTCATAGCTGAAATTACCTATAAAATAGATTATGTAGGTAATTGGGATCCAGCTGTTTTAGCTCAGCAACCAAAAGAACTAAAAGTATATGTTTATGGTAATAAAATGAAAACAGTTATTGATCTCTCTGGAATGGGCTATATAACAAATATACAAGATGGTGATGATACTAACTCAATTGCATTAATAGATATACCTGCTTATCAACTAAAAAAATATATAAAAACAACAAAAGAAAAGATTTTAGAAAATGTAGAAGAAATAGCACCTCAAATTAATTACATTGACTCTTCTAAAGAAATTGCAGGGTATAAAGTTTATAAAGCTGAATATATTGTTAAAGATGAATTCGGTGATCCTATAACTACTGTAGTATGGTATTCACCTGAAATAAATAATGGGAAAATCAATGCTGCTGGTGATTTCCCTGGTCTAAAAGGGTTCCCTATGGAATATATTACTACCCAAGATGAAGGTTCTATAATATTCAGAGTTGGAGAAGTGAAGACTAAAAAAGTAAAAATTAAAGAAACAGATTTCCTCATTCCTACTGATTATGAAGAACTAACTGAAGATGAAGCTAAAGAATTATTCGGCGTCGAATAGTATAATATGATTTTTTAAATTTCGTCTTATTTGATTACATTTTTTAAGAATTTTTGTTATTTATTTTTTATAGTTAAATTAAATATTTATTAATTTTGTAATATTTTATGGACTAGTTTATATGGCAGAGCAAAAAGAAAATAAAAGGGTAGAAAATAAAAAAACGACTAAAAAGACTATTAAAAAATCTAGTGAGGGAAAAACGACTAAAAAACAAACTAACAAATCAATAAATAATAAATCGACTAATGAAGATAAATCATCTATCAATATAGGAAATATAATATATTGGTTTTTTGTTTCATTAATTTTATTGTCTGCTATTTATATATTTTTATCTATAATTTTTTACTTTTTCTATGGAACTGCAGATGAACCTTTTTTAGTAAATGGTTTTTCAGCTGTCAATAATGAATCATTTCATACAGCAAATCCACTTGGTAGATTAGGTGCTTGTTTAGGATATTTGCTAGTAAAACAAGGTTTTGGAATAGCAGCTATTTTAATTCCTGTTTGGCTATTTTTACTTTTTTATTCAATAATTAAAAAAGATGTATCTATCTTCTTAAAATATCAAGTATATACTTTAGTACCTTTAATTTTATTACCTTTATTTTTAACACTTTTCGGTGATGTGGCTGGTGGCTTATGGGGTGCGACTATTAAAAATTTACTTACTCCATACATAGGAAAAACTTTTTTTGCTATATTAGTGATTATCATAAATATTGTTTTTTTCTTTTGGTTATTTAAAATTTCTTATAAAGACTTATTTTCTAAATTTAAATCTTTAGTAAAAAATAAATCTCAAAAAACACAAATGCCAAGTGATGAAAATTTAAATGAAGTAGATATTAATATTGAAGAAAATAAACAAAATATCATAATAGAGGAGCCGCAACCTCATTATGCATGGGATATTGAAAATGATAAAGAAATAATTAATAAAGAAAATAATACACCTATAAATGATGAAGTATTACAGGATAATAAAGCTCAAAATGATATTGAATTTACAATAGAAGAGGCAAAAAATGAAATTATAATAGAAACTCCTAATGGTGAGCCCCCAAAACAGCAAGAGTTTGTACCTGAAATTTATAATTTAGATTATCAATTGCCTCCATATGATATTCTGAAATATTATGAAATACAGAATAATAGGGTTACAAAAGAGGAATTAGAAGCAAATAAAAATAAAATAGTAGAAACTTTAGCTCAATATCAAATACAGATTAGTAAAATTAATGCTACAGTTGGGCCAACAGTTACTTTATATGAAATAGTTCCAGCTCCAGGAGTGAGAATTTCTAAAATTAGAAATTTAGAAGATGATATAGCATTGTCATTAGCTGCTTATGGGATTCGTATTATAGCTCCTATACCTGGTAAAGGTACTATCGGTATAGAAGTGCCAAATTCGAATAAAGAAACAGTATCCATTAGAACTGTATTAGAGAGCGAAAAATTTAAAAATTTCCAAGGTGAACTACCAATAGTGATAGGTAAAACTATTTCTAATGATGTTTATGTAGCAGATTTGACAAAAATGCCTCATTTATTAATAGCTGGTGCTACAGGACAAGGAAAATCTGTCGGTATTAATACGATTATTGCTTCTTTGCTATACAAAAAATTACCCCATGAGATTAAATTTATTTTTATTGATCCTAAAAAAGTAGAACTATCACCATATGCCAAGCTAGAGAATCATTATTTAGCAAAGATTCCTAATGAGACTGAACCTATAGTTACTGATGTAGAAAAAGTGGTAAAAACTTTATATTCGCTGACAATATTGATGGATGCTAGGTATGATTTTTTGAAACAAGCGGGTGTTAAAAATATTGTAGAATATAACAAGAAATATTTAGCAGGAATGCTAGATCCAGAAGAAGGACATGAATTTATGCCCTATATAGTATTAGTGATAGATGAATTTGCTGATTTGATAATGACTGCTGGCAAGGAAGTGGAGCTACCAGTAGCTCGTATAGCTCAGCTAGCAAGAGCTGTAGGTATTCATGTGATTATTGCTACTCAACGACCTTCTGTAGATGTGATCACTGGTAAAATAAAGGCTAATTTCCCTGCTAGAATAGCTTTTAGAGTTTCTAGTAAGGTGGATTCTAGAACCATATTAGATGTTAATGGTGCAGAGCAACTCATAGGACGTGGAGATATGCTTTTAGCTGTTGGTAGTGAGCTTACTCGTATTCAATGTGCTTATATAGATACTCCAGAAATAGATGCTTTGATGGAATATATTTCTCAACAACCTGGATTCCCTGAAGCATATATTCTACCAGAACCAATCATGGAAGGTACTAATCCTCAAATTATAGAAATACAAGCATTGGATCCTCTGATTATGGATGCTGCTGCTATTATTATTTCAGCACAGCAAGGTTCTACTAGCCTACTGCAACGAAAATTACAAATAGGACATAATAGAGCAGGTAGAATAATGGATCAGCTAGAAGCACTAAACATTGTAGGACCTCAAAATGGTAGCAAACCACGAGATGTTTTGATTTCTGATATTTCACAATTGGAACAAATTTTGAATAGTCCTAATTAAAATCTTAAAATTATGAAATCTTTTAATTTTTTTCTCATCATCATTTTTTTATTACCTCAATTATTATTTTCACAAGTTGTAGATACTAAAGCACAAAAAATTTTAGACGAGACATATACCAAAATACAAAGCTACAAGACTTTGCAAATTGATTTTACTTATATTATGGAAAATGCTACTAAAAATACTAGAAACGAAAATAAAGGATCTATTACTATCAAAGCTAATAAATATGTGCTTTCATTGGATGATCAAATTATCTATTGTGACGGTACAACAAAATGGACTTATTTCGTTAATGATAATGAAGTGCAAATAAATTCTGTAAATGCTGATGATGAACTTTTACCTAATTATATTTTATTAGCAGATTATAAAAAAGATCATTATCCTAAATTTATTCGTGAACTACCTAAAAATAATAAAGTGATTAATGTTATAGATTTAGTTCCTAAAACGAGTAAATCTTATTATAAAATTAGATTAGAAATAGATAATAATACCAAACTACTCGCTAGTGCTTCTGTTTACAACAAAGATAATAATACTTTTACTTATGTAATTGATAAATTAACACCCAATATTACTGTTGAGGATAGTTATTTTGTATTTAATGTTAGTGAACATCCTAATGTAGCAGTTAATGATATGAGATAGTGAGAGAGACGGGGAGAGGGGGAGATAGGTGATAGGTGATAGGTGATAGGTGATAGGTGATAAGTGATAGGTGATAGGTGATGAGTGATAAGGAGACGGGGAGACTATGAGAGTA
>JAHDSP010000422.1 GCA_018432645.1 Bacteroidales bacterium
GAAAAAAGATTTGCTAGGGTAGTCGCATGGTATGATAATGAATTTGGTTATTCTAATAGATTAGCTGAGATAGCTGTCAAAGTTGGACAAATAGAATAAAATATTATAAAACAAATGTTTTTAACTACCTTAATAATTGTTTTCTCATTAATATTATTGGCTGTTGCAGGCATTGGAATAAAAATGTTTTTTAAAAAAGATGGAAAATTCGAAAAAAAATGCTCTGTGATAAACCCTAAAACAGGAGAAAAAATATCTGCTTGTATGCGTTGTGAAGAGCAATGTGCTGAAAAACAATAATTTACTATGAGTTTAAATATCAAATACGAAAATATGCTAGATGATTTCGAGCCTAATGATGGCTATGCTAGAATAGATTATTACGACGAAGAAACTATAAATAAATTAGCAGAACATTATTATGAAATACTAAAATTAATCGGTGATAATCCCGATAGAGAAGGACTAGAAAAAACACCTATCAGAGTCGCTAAATCAATGCAATTTCTAATGCATGGCTATTATGCTGATCCAGAACAAATATTACGTTCTGCTATGTTTAAAGAAGATTATCGAGAAATGGTGATAGTGAAAGATATAGAAATATATTCTATGTGTGAACATCATATGTTACCATTTTTTGGTAAAGCACATGTAGCCTATATACCAAATGGGAATATCGTAGGCTTAAGTAAAATAGCAAGAATTGTAGATGTGTATGCTCGCAGACTACAAGTGCAAGAAAGACTGACTACTCAAATCAAAGAGAGCATTCAGAATGTATTAAATCCTCTTGGAGTAGCTGTAGTAATAGAAGCTCATCACCTCTGTATGATGATGCGTGGAGTGCAAAAACAAAACTCTGTAATGGTAACCTCCGATTTCACTGGTGCTTTTAGAAAAGAAGAAACTCGCGCAGAATTTTTATCACTCATTGGGGCAAAACAATTACATTAATTATATTTTTATTTGTTTGTTAATAAATAACCATATAAACTCTCAATTTATATGGTTTTTTATTATGCATTATAATAAATAATAAATTTCAATATTAATATTCATATCCATAGATACATTTTTTTAGTTTTTATCTAAACTTTTAAAAGTGATATTTTACATTTTTGGCAAAATATTACATATTATTATTTTTTTTGCAATAACAAATTTTAAAAATTATCAAAATAATGATACCAATAGAAGATATTTATTCA
>JAHDSP010000250.1 GCA_018432645.1 Bacteroidales bacterium
AGATAAATTTTTTATAGCATTAAAAACATCTTGTTTTTGGCTAGAGGCTCCATATCTATCATAAGCATTGTTGATTTTATTCATAAATAAAGATTTTTACAAAATTACAAATAAACAAAATAAAAAAGGAGGTAATATGAATTACCTCCTTTTTTTAAAAGAATTAATTTTAAATTTTATTCATTAACATCTTTAATAATTTCTATTTGTACTGGTTTATTTTGTTCACCAGAGGGTACATAATCTTCACTAATAATTTGGAAAGTAGTTCGTCTATTTAATTGATGTGCAGCCTCGCGTTCATCTTCTGTTTTTAGTGAATTTATATATTCTTCAGTTAATACAGTTCCTTTAGTGAAAGTATATTCTTTATCGTTTATTATGACAGTTTTATCATTTTCTAATACTCTAGGTACTCTCTCACCAAAACCTTTAGGTATTAATCTATCTGATTCTATTCCTTTTGAGATCAGATAATCAACTACAGCTTTAGCACGTTTGAATGAAAGACTATCATTATATTCTAAAGATCCACGAGAGTCAGTATGAGAGCCTAACTCTATCACAATTTTAGGATTATCTTTTAAAATTTCTACTAATCCATTTAAGCTATCTTGATATTGTGGTTTTAGTTGCCAATCATCGAAATCATATAAAATATCAGGCAATACAATAGGTTTTTTAGGAATAGGAGCTAGATAAAAATCATGAACTAAATCTTTGCTTCTGTCTAATCCTACAGTTGTTTCAATACCTTTTTCATTAAAATAACCTTCTTTAGAAACATAAATTTGATAAGTATTATTTTCAAAAATTTGAGTTTTATCAAACATATAATAACCTTTATCATCAGTAGTATCGATATAGATATTACCATCAGAGCCTTCTACTCTAATAGCTGCTCCAGATATTGGTAATTTTGTACTATCATCATATACTATACCACTGATAGAAAAATAAATAGGAGGTAATTTAAATGAATAAATGTCATCCATTGACGATAAATTCCTATTACTGGAGAAAAATCCCATTTCTCTAGCTCTTTCCGTACGCAGAGTTATAGGATCATCTACAAATATAATGTGGAAATCATCTTGAGAAGAATTTAAAGGATATCGTAGATTTTCAGGAGCTGTCCATTGTCCATCAATATATTCTGAACGATATAGATCTAAGCCTCCCATACCTGGATGACCATCAGATGAGAAATATAAATATACTTTATTATTAACATATCTCAAAGTAGGGAATAGTTCATTGCCAGCAGTATTAATCACAGAACCTAAATTAACTGGTTCGCCAAAATCTTGATTTTTCTTTGTTTTTGTAGCCATCCATAGATCTCTTTCACCATAACCACCTGGCATATTGCTAGAAAATATTATCATCAATTCATCATTAGACAAAGCTGGATGACCAACTGTAACACTAGAATCAGTTGTGAAAGGTATTAGTACAGGCTCAGACCAGGTACGTCCTCGTTTCATCGTGGTATAGATACTACAACCCAAAATTTTCTTTTTTTCTACCTTACATCTGGTAAAATAAAAAGTATTAAATTTACTATTGAAACAGCCTACTCCTTCATTATGCTGAGTATTTAATATATCTTGATCATCAGCAGTTACTGGTGCTGACCAATTGCCTTTTTTATCTTTTTCAGCAATGAAAAAATCAGTAAATGGTAAGCCAGTCCCTTCATCAACTCCTTTGCCAGCAACACCATCTCTATTTGTAGTAAATATTATAGATCTATATTTTTTATCTGCCCATGCAGTAGCAAAATCTTGATTTCTGGAATTTATTTTTCTCTCACTAACGACCTCATGCAGAGTAGGATTATCCATCCAAGCTTTTGACAATTTACATGATTCTATTTTTATATCAACTAATGTATCATTAGGCACTAATTGCTTATATTGTTCGAAATTAGCCAAGGCATCTTCATAATTTGTTAATGACATATTTACTAAACCTATATACCAAAAAACTTCTGGATCAGGATATTGTGCCCTAATAACACGATTAAAATATGATAATGCTTTTCTAGCATCTCCCATATAATAATAGCATAAGCCTACTCTATACAATATCCTATTTTTTTCTAACTTATTCTCTACTTTGGGATACGCTTTTAAATATAACTGTGAAGCACTATAATACAACCCCACTTCATATTTTTCATCTGCTTCTAGTACTAAATTTTTTTGCCCAAAAGCAAACATCCCAGTA
>JAHDSP010000298.1 GCA_018432645.1 Bacteroidales bacterium
AGAAAAAGCTAAAAAACGTTTCGGTGATAATTTTGATGAAAAATTATTTAGAGATACTAATGAAAAAGTAAAAAAATATATAGATGAAGCTAAAATAATTACTGATAAATTAGTAAAATTATTAGAAGAAAACAATTTGGCTGGATTAAAAAAATTAATAGAAGAATTAAAAATTGTTTGCCCTGTTAGTGGAACGTGTAACTGGACAGATGTTAGACAGTTTAATTTAATGTTTAGCACTCAGCTGGGTAGTACTGCAGAGGATGCGATGACGATTTATTTAAGACCAGAAACTGCTCAAGGTATTTATGTGAATTATTTAAATATTTTAAAAACTTCTAGACAAAAACTGCCTTTTGGTATAGCTCAAATAGGCAAAGCGTTTAGAAATGAAATTGTTGCTAGACAATTTATTTTTAGAATGAGGGAATTCGAACAAATGGAAATGCAATATTTTGTGAAACCAGGCACAGAAAAAGAGTGGTTCGAATATTGGAAAGAGCAAAGAATGCAATGGCATCTATCATTGGGCATACCAAAAGAAAAATATCGATGGCATGAGCACGAAAAATTAGCTCATTATGCTAATGCAGCTGTAGATATAGAATATGATTTTCCATTTGGATTTAAAGAGCTAGAAGGCATTCACTCACGTACAGATTATGACCTCAAGAGACATCAAGAGTTTAGTGGTAAAAAAATGTTGTATTTCGATCCTGATATTCAAGATTCATATATTCCATATGTTGTAGAAACATCTGTTGGTTTAGATAGAACTATTTTGGCAGTACTATCAAATGGTTATACCGAAGAGACATTGAGTGATGGCAGTACTAGAGTAGTGCTAAAAATACCCGATTTTTTAGCTCCTATCAAAGTTGCTATTCTACCATTAGTGAAAAAGGATGGTATGAATGATTACGCTCTGAATATTTTTAATGATCTTAAAAAATATTATCTTTGCCAATATGATGAAAAGGACAGCATAGGAAGACGTTATCGCAGACAAGACGCTATCGGTACACCATATTGCGTTACAGTGGATGGACAAACCTTAGAAGATAATACTGTAACAATAAGAGAAAGAGATAGTATGCTCCAAGATCGTATTCCTGTTGATAATATTAGAAAATATTTACATGATAAATTAAATGTGATATGAAAAAAGAAAATAAAATTATTGAAAATGTTAATTCAGATGTGTTAGTAGAACTTGTAAATACTAATATCAATATACAGGATAGAATAGTTTTGCAAGGTGTATCTCTTACATTGAAAAAAGGAGATTTTATCTATTTGATAGGAAAAACTGGAAGTGGCAAATCTTCATTATTAAAAACATTATATGCAGATCAACCCTTTAATGGAGACAAAGGAATAGTACTTGGTTATGAT
>JAHDSP010000449.1 GCA_018432645.1 Bacteroidales bacterium
ACAACACCTTGAAATTGTTGTATTCTCTCTTTATTACCTTCTTTTATTTTATAGTGTACAGTTATCGTATCACCAGCTCTGAATTTGGGATAATCAGGCTTTATATTTAACTGCTCATCTACATATCTGATAATGTCATCTCTACCCATAGCTGTATTTTTTGAAAAATTGAATGCAAAATTAAATAATTTTTTTGATATAAAAATATTTATTTAAAAAAATTTTTTTTCATTATATACATTATATTAATGACTTATTGTAATTTTGAGAAAAAAAATTAAATAAAATGCTTAAAGTCAAGGATGAAAGAACAAAATCTGCTATAAAAATTACTTGGGTGGGGTTTTTGGCTAACGTGGCCTTGTCGGTATTTAAATTAATCGCTGGTATTGTGGGTAATAGTACAGCAATGGTAGCAGATGCTATACACTCTATATCAGATTTTATAACTGATCTTATTGTAATTGTATTTGTGGGAGTATCAGGTAAAGAGCGTGATAGCGATCATAAATATGGTCATGGAAAATTCGAAACATTTGCTTCTTTTTTAGTTAGTGTAGCTCTAATTGTCGTTGGCTTTTTTATTTTTTGGAATGGTTTAATGAAAATCATAGATATAGCAAAAGGTAATATAATAGAACCACCTACCCTAATAGCTTTGATTGCTGCTATAGTTAGTATTATTACCAAAGAGGCCATATATCAATATACAGTTAAAACTGGAAAAAAAATTAACAATAATGCAGTAATAGCAAATGCTTGGCATCATAGATCTGATGCTTTATCATCTTTGGGAACAGGTATTGGTATAGGTGGAGCTATGTTTTTGGGACCGCAAGCACGTATATTAGATCCTATAGCTGGTATAATCGTTAGCTTCTTTATTATTCAAGTAGCATTTAAAATTTTATTACCAAGTGTTAATGAATTATTAGAACGTTCATTACCCAAAGACATTGAAAAAGAAATTATAGACACTATAAACTCTATCCCTCAAATAAGAGCTTTTCATAATTTAAAAACTAGAAAAGTAGGAAATACCTATGTCATTGATGTTCATATAAAACTCGATAAAGAAATATCATTTACCTTATCACATGATATAGCTACTCAATTAGAAAATAAGTTAAGAGAAAATTATGGAAGTCAAACTATCATCAGTGTGCATACCGAACCTTATTATGAGAGAGCAAATGAGTCTACTGTATAGTATAAATAAAGAATATATTATAGACCTTTATTTTCTGAGATTAAATAAAAATATATTTCATCATTTATTAAAAAATACCAATCTCACGCGTCACTGATTATTTTGGAATTATAACTTGTTTATATATATAGTAAAACTTAACTTTCCCTTTATAAAGCAATTATATGGTAAAAAAAATAGTTTTTTTACCATATAATGAGTTTCATCTCTTTTCTGTATTTATTTTTGATTATTTTTGCCACAAAAAAAATTAACATATGATTAGAAGAATAATTTTATGTGTTTTACTGATTATTTATTCATTAATTGTATTTTCGCAGCAAACAAATCTGTTTTCTTTACCGATAGACAATGATCCTAATAAAAGTTTGAGCTATGAGCAAGTAATGAGGCTCTCTCATGATCTAGCTTTGAAGTATCCAAATAATATTAAATTCATGTCTTTGGGATTATCAGAGCAGAATGACACTATACCAGCACTTATTATTTTCAAAGATAAAGCTAATAATCCCAGAGAAATAGCTAATCAAAATAAAGCTACACTGATGATACAGGCTGGCATACATGCTGGAGAACCTGACGGGATAGATGCTGGTTTTATGCTTATTAGAACATTATTTTCTGATCCTAATTATTTGAATTTACTCAATAAAGTTACTATAATATTTATTCCTGTTTTTAATGTAGATGGATTGAAATTGCTAAGTCCATATCATCGCATCAATCAAAATGGTCCTGAGCTACAAGGCTGGCGAGCCAATGCTCATAATCTAAATCTGAATAGAGATTATATGAAAGCAAGCTCTGCAGAAATGAAATATTGGTTGCAATTTTACTATTATTGGAATCCAGATTTATTTATCGATTGTCATACTACAGATGGAGCAGACTATCAATATGTAATGACCTTTGATATGCAATTGCCACCTTTTATGAGTTCTAACTTCAATAATTTTTTTAAAACAGAATTTATCCCATATTTCACATATGAAATGGATAAAAAAGGCTTTCTATCTACTCAATACGTAGCTTTTAGAAATTGGTTTAGCCCAGAGAGTGGATTGGCAGCATCTCTTTATAGTCCTATGCTATCTCATGGCTACCCGCTTTTAAATAATAGACCAGCATTATTACTAGAAACACATATGCTGAAACCATATAAACAAAGAGTTTTGGCTACTCATCAGGCACTTTTGATTGTGCTAGAATGGATGAACGATAATAAAAATATGTTAAAAAATATTTTATCAAAAGAAGATGCATTTTCTCTATCTAGAGCCCAACCCAATATACCTTTTCCCTTAGAATATAAGCTAGCTGATCATAAAAGTAAAAAAGTATTAAAAGGATATGAAATGTATAAAGTAACAAGCCCTATTACAGGTTTATCTTATTATACCTATGATAATACTAAACCGATGGATGTAACTTTAGATTTTTGGGATTCTATAGAGGTGCAAAATAATGCCATTTTGCCTTTCGGCTATATACTTGGTCCTGAATGGAAACATCTAATAGAAATACTAAAGCTACATCAGATATCTTTTATTACTCTTTCAGAAGAAATGAACTTAAAAGTACAATATTATTACTTGACAAAACTCGAATTCGATAATTCCATTTTCGAAGGGACATTTAATCCTATATTTTCCTATCAAATATGCGATACTTTATTAAAATTCCCTAGAGGAAGTTATTTTATTCCAATTCACCAGATAGCATGGAAAAGGATAGTTTACCTTTTAGAACCAGAATCTTCAGTAGGATTTATGCAAATGGGCTATTTCAATTCTATGTTTGAAAGAAAAGAATATGGAGAAATATATGTGCTAGACACACTAGCTCAAAATATGCTAAAAGATAAAAATATAGCAGCAGCTTTTGAAGAGAAAAAAACAACAGAGCCAGACTTTGCTAAAGATGGGTGGGCACAATTAATGTGGTTTTATGATAATTCACCATGGAGAGATCAGCGTAAACTCACTATTCCAGTTTTTAAAGTAATGGACGAGGCAGCATTTAATAAAATTTATAACTAATAAGAATCTTCTATTTATACCAATTAAAACTTTTTTCATATTTTTGAAATTAAAATTTATGAAATTATGGAAGTTTCTATTTTGACATACAATGTTAATGGCATAAGAGCTGCTATTAAAAAAGGATTGATAGATTTTTTAAGTGAAGATAATAGTGATATAGTTTGTTTCCAAGAGCTAAAAGCCAGTGCTGATCAGATACCAGATTTGTTATTCCAAGAACTTGGCTATCAAACTTATTGGCATCCTGCAGAGAAAAAAGGATACTCAGGCACAGGATTACTCACAAAAATAAAACCTGATAAAGTAGAAATAGGAATGGGAATACCAAAATATGATGCAGAAGGACGAATGATAAAAGCATATTATGGTCCTATAGTT
The DNA here is from genome assembly GCA_018432645.1 of Bacteroidales bacterium. GTDB lineage: Bacteria > Bacteroidota > Bacteroidia > Bacteroidales > DTU049 > DTU049. The sequence continues at coordinate 3,631 of JAHDSP010000449.1, forward strand.
TTGATAAATGTTTACCATCCTAGTGGTAGTAGTGGTGATGAGAGACAGGCCTTCAAAATGCAATGGCTAGATGATTTCGATAATTATATTCAAGATTTTAGAAAGCAATATCCAGATTTAATTATTTGTGGCGACTTTAATATTTGTCATACTGCTATAGATATACATGATCCCATTGGCAATGCTAATAATAGTGGCTTTTTACCTGAGGAACGAGCCTGGATAGATCAATTTATCAATAAAGATTTCATCGATGCATTTCGATATTTCCATCCTGATGAGCCAGGACACTATACCTGGTGGAGCTATAGAGCCAAAAATGCTCGTGAGAGAAATATTGGTTGGCGTATAGACTATTTCATGGTTAGTAAATCACTAAAAGATAAAATTATATCTTGCGAAATTTTACCTAAAATAAATCACAGTGACCATTGCCCAGTAAAATTAAAGGTTTTATAACGGATAGTGTGGGTAATCAAATTTTAGTTTAGCACATAAGAAATAAATCATATTGATAAAGTTGTTAATATTTCTATAACCTCTAGCTCTTCTTTTAGCAAGTTGAATTTTATTGTTTATTCCTTCGA
>JAHDSP010000206.1 GCA_018432645.1 Bacteroidales bacterium
AAAAAATTATTGTTATAGATTATCAAGTTTTTTAATTAAAAATAGTCTTTATATTTGCAAAAAATTATTGTTATGGATAAAATATTTGAAAACCCAACTAAAATATTTGCCCTTACTAAAGAAGGTACACGTGAATTATACGACAATCTCTATAATGAGATGATCGAAGAAGACAAAGATGTCGTAGATTACCAAGAGATTAAAGCTATGACTACTGGTGCACTTTGTCCAGATTGCAATAGCAGTCATGTAATTAAAAATGGGTTGCAAAGTGGAGTACAAAATTATCGTTGTAAAAGCTGTGGAAGGCAATTCAGAGTTACCACTGGTACCTTTATGTACGGTGTTCATGAAAAAGGCAAAATGCTAGAATATATCAAATGTATGAGTGCTGGCATGAGCTTGAGAGAGTGTGCCAGAATTGTACATATAAGTCTAACAACGAGTTTCTTTTGGAGACACAGAATATTGTGTGCAATGCAGTCTTTTGAAGATAATGTTAATTTCTTTGGCATAGTAGAATTAGAAGAGCTTCTAATGAATTACTCAGTAAAAGGCAAAAAGAAGCGAGACAAGCAAGATACAAAAAAGCTAACAAAAAAGAAGCCAACAAAAGTAGCAATAATAGCAGCCACAGATAGGAGTGGAAATATACTTTTCAAAAAATTAGAAGATAAAAGAGTGCAAGCCGATCACATATCTGATTTTCTAAAATCTCGAATTTCTGATAATTCAGTGGTATGTGGTAGCAATAAGAATGCTTTTAAGACAGTAAATGCTGAGCATATCAAACACAAAGAAATTACAAACAAAAATAAGATGAAAAGTGGGATATATAGTGTATCAACTGTTCATGAGAAGATAACAGATTTTGTGGGCTGGATATATTATAAGTTTCGTGGAGTGGCGACAAAGTATTTGACAAACTACATTATGTGGTTTGTTATTAAGGGGAAGTATCTGGTGGAGAAGATTATAGAAGATACAGGGAGGATATTGAATTTGGCGGCGTCGGATAGGCGGGCGTGGGAGCGGTACAGAGATTTGATGTCTCAAACATATTTAATCAATAACATTTAAATATTTTTAAAATCCTTATTTTTAATCTTTCCCCACTTTTTTGCTTTTTAATAAAAAAATCATTGTTGTCCGATAAAAATAAAAAATAGATAATAATAAAATCTAATATATTGATTATCAATAAGATATATTTTATAAATTTGTTTTTTTAAAAGTAAGCCCCCCTAAAATAAAGTTAGTTGTTCTATTTGAATTTGTGATTTGAGCCAGTCTTTATTTGGCATTTCTAAAACGCCGCAGTGAATATTTTCGTCAATTCCTTTGTCTAAAACTGTATCATAGACAGCATTATATTTAAGTCGCGTTACAAATCCTGTTTGATTTTCGACAAATTTTTTAAAGGCTTTATAATCATTATATCCTTTGTCGAATACATAAATCGTGTTAGCATCGAGTTTCAATTTATCAAGCAAAAAGTGGTCGTGTCTTGCCGAATGTGTGAACCAAACCATTTTAGGAACTTTTTCATCAACATTTATTATGGCATGTGCTTTTATGCCTCCTTTGCGTTTTCCATTATTGGGTTTTCGTCCAACACATTTTAAAATATCTTGAAAAAGACTGATGGTTGTACTATCAAATATCTCTATTTGCTTGTTTAT
>JAHDSP010000346.1 GCA_018432645.1 Bacteroidales bacterium
CACGGAGTGGCTACTAAGTACTTACAGAGCTACTTGATGTGGTTCGTAGTGATGAATAAATATCTGAAAGATAAGATAAATCAAGACATTGGCAGATTACTAAACCTGTCATCACACGACAGATGGGCATGGGACAAGTATAGAGAATTATTAAATCAAAGATATAAATAAATTACTTTAGGTATAACAAAAATTTGATATTTAATACTGCCCCTCTTTAATACTCTTTCAAAAAATATTTATCCCTTTTTTGCCTTTACTTTGTAATACTTTTATTGATTTTTTTATACCAATAAAATATTTTAAGGTTATGCGACTATGACAGTATTGTAACATAAAATGGTTACAATACTGTCATTTATTTGTTAAAATTTTACAATAAATTTCAAATTTAATTGTCTATCAGTTAAATAGTTAGGCACACCATACATCCTACCATTTACATCTGTTACCCATGTATATGAAACCACATTTCTTATTTGTAGTAAATTCAAAACTTCTAAGCTAATCCAGCACTCATTTAAAGCTTTAGCTACTTTAGAATCTCCAGTAAATAATTTAGCAGAGAACCCAATGTCTACTCTTCTATATGGAGATGTTCTGTTTGTTTGTAAATATTTTTTATTACTTGTAGGGCCAAATGGCAGTCCAGTGCCAAATTGCAGAGCTAAATTCATTTTAAAATTTGGATGATTGGGAATGTAATCTTGAAAAAATAATGAAATATTCACTCGCTGGTCTCCTGGACGTGGTATATAGCCTGGCATTACTTTTTCACTATCTACTGGTACATTATTTAAAGTATAATTTGGAATAATTCGTTCTCCCTCACTATTATAATAAATATAGTAAGAATCACCTATTATATCTTCTGCAGTTTTCATAACTGAAACGCTAATCCACGAATCTACATCTGGCACAAATTCACCATACAATTTCAAATCAATGCCTGTAGCATAGCCTTTTGATCTCTGATCTGGCAAATATCTTATTCTAATATTATCGACTACATAGGGGATAAGGTCATAAAGATATTTGTAGTAAGCTTCAGTAACAAATTTAAATGGTCTTTCCCAAGCTTGGAAAGAATATTCCATTCCTACAACAGCATGAACAGATTTTTGATTTGGAATATCATCATAAATTGTACCATCCCATCCTACCATTTCTTTCCAAAATGGTGGCTGCTGATATAGTCCTAATGAAAATCTAAAAGCCATTGATCTTTGCCATTCTGGAGTATAGCTAATAGAAAAACGAGGACTAAACATAAATGCATTATTTATGCTATAATATCCACCTCTTACACCTAATATCGTGGTCATTGTTCCTTTACCCTCAAATTTCTTTGTCCAGCTATCTTGCAAATAGCCAGAAATAAACCAGTTAGCTTTAGTTTGCTTATTTTTAATAAATTCATACAATTCGAGAGGTTTATAAGGTTGAGGTTGTGTATATCCTATGCTATCGGTAATTGTAGGTAGTGAATAGCCAGCAGAATCCATATATATCCACTCTCTCATTTTGAAATCAAACCAATTACCTTGTCCTTTTATGCCAAAATCTAAATTATGATTTCCTATTTTATGAGAAATTTTTTCTTCTAAATATGCTACTTGTAAGTCTAGATAATTTCTTCCATGATTCAGATAGCTGCCTATGCCCATTAGCTCACCTTCTCTGCCAAAAGTTTCTGATTCATAATCGATCTCTAGAGTATGCATCCAATATTGACTTAAAACATCAAAAATCTCTTGTTCATTAGAATGATAAGTATTAAAAATAGTTTTAAAAATAGTATTAGAATCTGTAATATAAGTCCATTTGAGTCCTCCCATCCACATATTATATAAATTTTTTTCTGCTCCTTCGAAATACATATTTATTTTATATGTTTCGCTAATAGTGCCAAAGGATGTTTCGCGAGATTTTGGATAAAATGTGAATTGATTATAATTCCAATATCCTAGTGCTGCTATCTCTGAATGTTTATTTATTTGATAGGTTAGATAAGTCTGAAAATCAAAAATTCTAGGGAAATAATCACCACTTGTAGGTAGCGATTTTAGTATGTATTTATTAGTTTTATATCTGAAACCAGCTAAATATGTAAATTTATTTTTGAATAAGGTGCCAATAGTTGAAATATTAGAAGATAATAAGCTAGCTTGAATGGTTGTAATTTTTTCTGTCGGTCTAAGGTAAGTAGCATCTAATACTGATGACATTTTATCTCCATATCTAGCTTCGAA
>JAHDSP010000402.1 GCA_018432645.1 Bacteroidales bacterium
AGTAATAGTAAACAAAAAGCAAATAAAGCGAGGTCTATACAGTGTAGAAATAATAGAGAGCAAGATAGACAATTTTAAAAAATGGATGAGTAGATTCCACGGGGTGGCTACAAAGTACTTACAGAGCTATTTGATGTGGTTCGTAGTGATGAATAAATACCTGAAAGATAAGATAGATCCAGACATTGGCAGATTACTAAACCTGTCATCGCACGATAGATGGGCGTGGGACAAGTATTGGAAATTAATGAAACAGAGATATGAATAACAATAATTAAGTATAACAATATATTAATTTTACACCTTCCCCTTTTCTTACCCAAACATCTATTTATAAAAGTAATTAAGAAGAAATATTTTAGTTATAACGTATCCACTTTATATTCTATTTATCTAAATTTAATGGCCAATACAAAACGTTATAGAACTTTTTTCTAATATTTCTATAATAAAAAAAAAGAATTTATATGAAAATTCAAATTAAAAAATCAAATTGATTATTAGAAAGTATTATTAGTATTGATACATTTACAATAAAAATTTAAAAATACTAATTCAATAAAGTATTTTCTTTAAAAAAATGAGCACTGATGTGTCCCTTTTTTTTAAATAATTCGAGTTGAATTATTTTATCTTATTTAAACTAATTTTAGTTGCATTTATTAATGGATCTATAGATATATTTTCTCCAATTGCTTTTTGCATCCATACTTGAGGTGTCAATTTTCCTAAGCTATACATTCTAATAATTTCTTTGCCAAAAGATTTATCTTTTAGATATTCTTCTAATTGAAAAGATATTATTTGTCCAATTGGATAATTAGGTAGATATAATGGATCATTGATCATATGACTATAAATGGCCAAAATAGTTTCATCTTTTTTACCAAAAACTGGCGTATAATATTTATTCCAGATATTTTTAGCATTAGTTATTACAGTTTCTTTTAGTTGCTCTGCAGTAGCTTGTGGATGTTCATATATCCATTGCCAGGTGTACATATCTACTAAGGCTACTCCTATGATTTCATATAGTGACCATGCTACATCTAATGTATTAAGGTAATATTGCAGAGAATCTTTATTTTTAATGCCTAATAAATCTAAGTCTCTTGTTTGAAATAGAAAAGCACATGCTTCAGTAAATGCAGTATTAGGAACCCCATGAATGAAATAATTATCTACAAAATGTAATGAAATAGTTTGTTCTACATTATGTCCAAATTCATGTGATGCAATGTTAAATCCCAAGTAATTCATACCATCTTCAGCTATTCTGGTCCTTAGATGACTTTTCATATTTCTCGACTCTGCGCCCCATGCATGTCCAGAACCTCTAGCTGGATCTACTTCTATATAATTAGCTATATATTCAGCAGTATCTTTTGGAAAGCCCAGAGATATTAGCATATTGGCCATTTGTTTTTCGAAATCTTCTGATGATTTAAATCTATCTTTAGTAATTGCATTTAGCTTGGCTTCATCTATTGTCGCACGAGGTTTAAATCCATCATACCAAATATCAAAAGCTTCTAATGGTCGTCCTAGTCTATTCTCTATAACTTTGCCAATATCTTTTAAAAGTGGCGACGATAGAAATGTAATAAATAGTTTCTCTACTTCATCAAATGATAGCTCCATTACTCCATCAAATGATAATTCTATATAGTTTTTGTATTCTGGGTAGTAAGGATCCATGTCTTTAATAGCATGAAAATTATTTAACCATACTTGATATCTTTGGTTGTTTTCAGCTGTAGCATTTATTTTTTCCCCATCACTATATAAAATATTATTTTGTGGGTCCCATTGGTAAACGTCACTATTTATCACTTCTTTTGGAATAGTTTGATCTATGATATGTTTCATTATTTCATAGATGGTTTTTTGATATTTCAAACCATCTTTATTAGCATAATATGTTTTTAATTTGTCGCGTAGTCCCCAGTGTGATATGAGCACATCTGATGTATCAAACATCTTGTTGCCTTTATCATCTATTATATTGCCCATATAAATATTGTAAGTAGCTATATATGTTTCAGCTTTTGCTAAAGTCTGAGTGAGATTCTGTTGTTTATCTGCAGGTACACGCGAAGTAAACATATCTCCTAATCTCGCATAACCCCATTGGTGGGCTGTCCAATTCATGCCTTCTTTATTTTTCTCTGCTAATGTGTAATAGGGAAAATTGAGTCTGATGACAAATGCAATTTTGTTTTTGAAAAAATCATCAGTTATATGTGCCATTGGGTCATAGCTGCCAAACATTTCATCTAAAAAGTGCAATGGCCCTGTATCCTCATCAATATTTTTCCTTAGATCTAATAAAAGCTGTAGACTATTACCGTATAAAGATTCAAAATAGAAATTTAATTTCTCAAAAGCTTGGTCTAATTCTTCGCCACTAGGGATAAATGAATTTTTGCAAAATTCTTTGAAATCATCTTTTGTACCATCATCGCTATACCATAGCATAGCTACTTGTTCTATACCTTTTTTTATCCTCATACTATCAGTATCTCCATATTTTTTTATTAAGGTATCTATCGTGTTAGTAACGTCTGTAACACTTAAATATGGATATTTGCTCTGCTTTTTAGTGCAACTGACTGTGCTTAGAAATATTAAAAACATAATTGATAAAATTATATACTTTTTCATAATTTTTTGTTTTATGCAAATATATAATAATTTTATTAAAATAGTAATTTTAGGAAATTAGAGTTTCTCAAAAATTTTAAAAATTAATCACAATGCTCACAGAGAGCAGAAATCAAAGCATATTTTGTAAAATTTTATATATTAAAATTTTAGCTTTAAATTTGCAATAAAATTATTAATTATGTATCAAAAATTTTCGATCTTATTTTTTGTACTTAGTTTATTATCATGTCATATTTATTCACAAGCTACAGTAGATAAAGGGAAAACTTATCCTTTATCAAATGATTTAAACATAATATTTTTTCAAAGTTTATCTGATAATAATTCTATACTATTTTCTAAAACTTCAAATGCTTATAAACTTGAGCTGATAGATACTAAAAAATTATCAATATCTAAATCGCTCATTTTACCTACTAAAATAAAAGCTGGTAGCTATTCATATCAGGTTTATTATACTAATTCTTTTATCATAAATGATAGTTTATATGTTTTTTATGAATTATTTGATAGAGTCAAAAAATGTAATGCATTATGGTATAATGTTTATGATTGCAAGACTCTAACTATGGTGCAGGATTATAATGAGGTGGCTTTTTATGAATTTGATACTAGACAAAAAATGCTAGCTGGTGAATTCGAAGTTTATATTAATCCAGAAAAGTCATATTTTTTAGTATCTCAGCCTATACCTCGTTATCCTTATGAAAGAGAGAAATTTAAATTTTTTGCTTTAGATAAAAATTTTAATAAAATCTGGGAAAAAGAAATTGATTTTAAATTTATTGATAAAGATTATTCTATTAAACAAGTAACTATTGATAATAGAGCTAATGCTTTTATACTCCTTTTTAATAAAACAAATAAATCATATTTGCTATTTGCTATCACTAATAATGGGGAAAATTTAAAAAATATTAATATATCTTCTATTATTGACCCTAATTGTTTAGCACCTAAATTGTATAGCGTAGCTCAAAATACTTTTTTGATTAGCTTTGTTGGTAAAATTGAAAATGAAAATATTGATAAATTATCATTTTATATATTTGATAATCAATTAGATACTTTTAAAAAATTTACTCATATTCCACTGACTAAAAATTTTTTGAATGTTGAAATTGATAAAAATAAGAAAGAATCTTCTAATGAGAGGACAAAATTTATTGATGAGTTGGCTTTTAATATTGATACTATTATATTGCTAAATAATAATTATTGGATTATTGGAGAGAAACGTTTTATATATCAAGAAGAATTTACCTTAAATGATCCTCAAACTGGCACTCAGAGAACTAATGTCATAGACAATTATAATGCACATAGCATCTATATTATTCAATTAGATGATAAAGGACAGCTGATATGGAGTAAAAAAATTCATAAAAACCAAAATACTAATAATAAAAATTTAGCTTTGTTATTAGGTTATTCTTTTAATATTATAGATAACAAACTATATTTTATTTTTAATGATAATATTACTAATAATAATGAAAGTGATATTACATTACCAGCTACTTTTGCTGGTGAGCAAGCAAGTATATCTTTGGCTGTTGTAGATAAAATGGGTAATATCAATCGCACTTCCATACTTACATACAACGATCTAAATGGTGCTATTATGCCTCATCTCTCATTAATACAATCTAATAATAATTTGTTTCTAGCAGTAGCTTCCTTACGTAAATCAGTCAATCAGTTTACTAATATTAAAGAATTTTATTTTACTAATTATAAAATACAATAAAAATTTTTTAAAAAAATTTTTGCAATTCAAAAAAAATTAATTAATTTTGCAAAACAAAAAATTCCCTAGTAGCTCAGTTGGTTAGAGCATCTGACTGTTAATCAGAGGGTCGTAGGTTCAAGTCCTACCTGGGGAGCTTCTTTATTTTATTCCGATATAAGATTTATTTATTTGAATTAAGCCTTTAAATAATAGAGAAAATTAAATAAGAAATAGGGAGTTTTTTCTGATAACCTTCTTATTTTTCTTCTAAAGATTTTATTTTTATTTAAATTTTAGATATATTTTTCATTGTATTTAAATTAAAAAAAATTATATATATTTGTATGATATAATTAGAATTAAATATTATGAAACGAATATTATTTTTATCATTGTTATTTGTATTAGCTAATATTTTAGTATTCGGGCAATACAATGAAGTGATTTATGATGAGGAGAATGACCTACATCATATACAGATAGTAAAAATCGATGAAGCCCAAGCTAAGACCAATCAACTAATAAACATGAAAACTCCAATAGTTTTTACATCATTTGCTATTGGATGGAAAATAGAACAAGAAATTTCACCTTCAGAGATTACTATAAGATATAGAGTTCATAAGCCGCAAAAAGGTTGGACAGAATGGAAAGAAGATGAAGCATACATCACTCCTAATGAAACTCGATGGCAAATGTATCAGACAGATTTATTATTTGGACTAGATGAGGGTGTGCATGATAGCATAGAGTTTTACTATAAAATTCATAATGAAGTTTATTGCATAGGAGTTTATTTAATATTACAAGATTTATCACCACAATTAGATGAACCAATAATAAGAAATAATAGCGAAGGTATACTACTCCTAGATAGATCATGTCCAGAATTACCAACCATGATACCACGTTCTAGTTGGTGTGGGTCATATTCTGCATGTCTCAATCCAACATATACTCCGACATATATTTCTGCTACACATACAGTGATACATCATGGAGCTTCACCAGATTCATACACTGATGGAGCAGCAGTAGTACGTAGCTATTGGAATTATCATGTTAATACAAATGGATGGTCAGATATAGGATATAATTATTTATTTGATAAATATGGTAATATGTATGTAGGTAGATATAATCCAAATCTTCCAAATTCTGATGTAAGGGGGGCACATGCTGGCAGTGCAAATTCTAAATCAATAGGATTAAATTACTTAGGTAATTCAGATGCTTCAGGTACAGCTCCTACCACAGCACAAAACAATAAATGTTGCCAATTTATGGCATGGTGGTATGATTACAAAGGTTTTGATCCTACTAGCTCTGCTAGTATATTATGTCAAGATAACGTAACAAGGACAATAAAGCGTATTTGTGGTCATAGAGATGTAAATCCTGGAGGTACTACTTGCCCTGGCAATGCATTATATGCTTTATTAGATCCATTAAGGACAAATACTAAACAGATAATAGAAGCCTGTGAGGCCCCTCCACCACAAATATTTCTTAGTTCTAATCATAATATAATATGCGAAGGTCAAAGTACTACTCTGAATGCTAGCGGAGCAAGCACCTATAATTGGTCACATAGTCTTGGTAGTGGAGATACTAAAACAGTATCCCCTACGACTACAACTACTTACACAGTAACCGGGACTGGATCTAATGGTGCCACTAATACAGCTACAATTACAATAACAGTAAATCCAAAACCTAATATATCTATTTATGCGACTAAAGACTCGATATGCAAAGGTGATACTACTATTATTTTTGCTACTGGTGGAGATTCTTATTTATGGTCTCATAATCTAGGATCGCAGCCTATGGTAACTATTATACCAGAGATATCTACAACCTATTTTGCAACTGCTACTAATTCTTTCAATTGCTCTAATGTAGATAGTATTCCTATAATAGTAAATCAACCGCCTAATATTAGTATTAATGCACAACCATCTATTATTTGCCAAGGTGATACTGCTATTATTACAGCTACTGGAGCTCATCATTATTATTGGAGTTCTGATGCTATTAATGACATCATTAGCGTTTATCCTAATAGTTCTACCTCATATATTGTCACAGGTTATAGTGATGATGGTTGCAGCTCTTCTGTTAGCATTGCCATTATAGTAAAACCTACACCTCCAAAGCCAATGATCATTATAACTAA